>NZ_JBBGYS010000005.1:0-197283 GCF_037479595.1 Pseudomonas sp. MYb541
GCGCCGGCGGCGGGGGGGGGGGGGGGCGGCCCCCCCCGGCCGGCCCCCCCCCCCCCCCCACCACAGGGTCAGACCTTGAATTGGCGCAGCAGGCCGTCGAGCTGTTCGCTCAGGCCACGTAAATGCACACTCGCCACACTCGACTGTTCTGCCGCCAACGCCGTGCTGTGGGACAAGCCCGCGGCTTGGGTGACGTTCTGGTTGATGTCCTCCACCACGTGGGCCTGTTGCAGGGTGGCGCTGGCAATCGAGGCATTGAGGCCATTGAGGTTGCGCAGCGCCTGGCCGATGGCGGTCAGGCTGGCCCCGGCCTGGCCGGCTTGTTCGATGGTCAGTTGCGAGGCGCTGTGGCTGTCGCTGATCACCTTGACCGCGGCTTCCGAGTGGCCTTGCAGGCGTTCGATCATGCCCTGGATTTCGGCAGTGGATTTTTGCGTGCGCTGGGCCAAAAGCCGCACTTCATCGGCCACCACGGCGAAGCCACGTCCTTGTTCACCGGCGCGGGCTGCTTCAATCGCGGCGTTGAGGGCCAGCAGGTTGGTCTGGTCGGCAATCGAGCGGATCACTTCAAGCACGCTGCCGATCTGGGTACTTTCCGCAGACAGGGTGCGAATCACTTCCACTGCCTGGCTGATGGTGCTGGAGAGCTGGTCAATCTGCTGCAGGCTGCCGTCGATATTCACTTGGCCTTGCTGCGCCTGAGCCTGGGCGTCGCGCATTTCGCTGGCGGCGTGTTCGGCGTTCTTGGCCACGTCCTGCACGCCGTAGGTGACTTCGTTGATGGCGGTGGCCACCAGTTCCATCTGCTGGGATTGTTGCTGGCTGCGGTCATGGGCCTGGGTCGCGTTGCTGCCCAGTTCTTGGGACGACTGGCCCAGTGCATTGGCGCACACCTGCAATTGGCCCACTACCTGGCGCAGCTTGGCGGTGAAGCTGTTGAAATGCCGGGACAGTTGGGTGACTTCGTCCTGACCATGGGTATCGAGGCTGCGGGTCAGGTCGCTTTCGCCGCTGGCGATGTTACCCATGGCGTTCACCGCGTCCTGCAACGGCCGCACAATACTGCGTGCGATCAGTGAGACCAGCAGCGCCATCACCAGTGCGATCCCCAGGCCGATGAACGAGGCTTTCCAGACCTGGCCGCTGAACTCGGCCTGCACATCGTCGACGTACACACCGGAGCCGATGATCCAGCCCCACGGTTCGAACAGTTGGATATACGAGGTCTTGGCCACCGGCGCTTCGGCGCCCGGTTTTGGCCAACGATAGTTGACGATGCCGGCGCCCTTGGCCTTGGCCAGGATCACGAACTCGTTGAACACGGCAAACCCGTCAGGGTCGCGGATGGCCGAGAGGTTCTGGCCGTCGAGCTTGGGGTTGGCCGGGTGCATGATCATCACGGGCGTGAGGTCATTGATCCAGAAATAGTCGTCATGGTCGTAACGCAAGCCACGCACCGCGCTCAAGGCTTGCTTCTGGGCGGCTTCGCGGGTCATCACGCCCGTGGTTTCGAGGCCATGATAAAACGTCAGGATCCCACTGGCGGTCTGGACTACGTGCTGGGTCTGCTGGCTCTTGGCCTGGTACAGGTCGTCATGAATCTGCTTGAGCATCAGCAAACCCAAGGCCAGCAGCATCAGCACGGCGACTATCAGGATCAGCCACAGGCGCCGGCTGATCGACATATTGCGCAAACTGTTCATCGTCCTGTCACTCCGTGCTTTTATAATTGTGGGTGCTGCATCGACTTTTCCGCCTTGTCTGATAGGCTTTCGGCCTGTATTCGGAAAACCTGAGTACTGTCTGATTTTTCACAAGATTTTTGCAGGTCGGGGTTGAAACTCAACACCGCGTCTTGTCGTCAGTGAACCATTAAAAAGATTAACGAGGCTTGCCATAGCGCAAGACCTTTGGGGGAAGCATGGATTTTTGGACCGCCATACAGGCATTGATTCTTGGCGTTGTGGAGGGGCTGACCGAGTTCCTGCCGATTTCCAGCACCGGCCACCAGATCATCGTCGCCGACTTGCTCGACTTTACCGGCGATCGCTTCAATGCGTTCAACATCATTATCCAGCTGGGCGCGATTCTGGCGGTGGTGTGGGAGTTTCGCGGCAAGATTTTCGAAGTGGTCAGCGGCCTGCCGACCCAGCGCAAGGCCCAGCGGTTTACCGTCAACCTGCTGATCGCCTTCCTGCCGGCGGTGGTGCTGGGGGTGATTTTTGCCGACCTGATTCACCACTACCTATTCAACCCGATCACCGTAGCCACGGCGTTGGTGGTGGGTGGCGTCATCATGTTGTGGGCCGAGCGCCGCGAGCATGAAGTGCATGCCGAAACCGTCGATGACATCACTTGGAAAGACGCGCTCAAGGTCGGCATGGCCCAGTGCCTGGCGATGATCCCAGGGACTTCGCGTTCCGGCTCGACCATCATTGGTGGCTTGCTATTTGGGCTGTCGCGCAAGACCGCCACCGAATTCTCGTTCTTCCTGGCGATGCCGACCATGGTCGGTGCGGCGGTGTATTCGGGCTACAAGTACCGTGACCTGTTCCAGCCTGCGGACTTGCCGGTGTTCGCCATTGGCTTTGTGACCTCGTTCATCTTCGCGATGATCGCAGTGAAGGGCTTGCTCAAATTCATTGCCAGCCACAGCTACGCGGTGTTTGCGTGGTACCGCATTGCGTTCGGTTTGCTGATCCTGGCGACCTGGCAGTTCGGTTGGATCGACTGGGCGGCCGCCAAGGCATGATGATCCAGCACCCCCGCCTGAAGGCGGCGATCTTCGTGCTGCTGTGTGCAGCGCCGTTGCTGGGCTCGGTGCTGGTGTGGCAGCGCGGCGAGACTGTGATTCCGCTGGCGGCTTATGGCGTGGTCAGCGTGATCGCGTTCTTCCTTTACTGGAGCGACAAGCGCAAGGCGCGCACCGACAGTTGGCGCACCCCGGAAAATATCCTGCACGCTGTGGAACTGGCGGGCGGATGGCCGGGGGCGTTGATTGCGCAGCAGGTGTTTCGGCACAAGACGCGCAAGGTGTCTTATCAGGTGTTGTTTTGGGTGATTGTGTTGCTGCATCAGGTGTTCTGGCTGGATCAGTTGGTCCTGGGGGGCACCTTGCTTTCAGTGCTCTAGGCTTGGGCCAGACCTGTGGTGAGGGAGCTTGCTCTGATGGTCGACCGAGCTGTATCAGGTGTAATAGATCAAAATGTGGGAGCGGGCTTGCCCGCGAAAGCTATGTGTCAGGCGCTAGAGTTCTGAGATCGGAGTACATATCCATTTATTTGGTAACGGCTGATATTGGTTCCGCCCTTACGGCGGGTCACTTTTGGAAGAGCGCCAAAAGTAACCAAAAACGCTTCGCCCCACCACTCGGCACCTCGCCTAGGCTCGGTGTGCCCTCACTCCGGCCAGCGTGGTTGACGGGGCGCCTGAGATCAAAAGCAAATCAAAAGCAGAGCAACCGATATTCACTTAGATACCTAGGTGCGATTGCGTCAATCGTCCAGCAACAACCCAATCTGCGTACGCTTGGGCAACTTGCCGACGACAAGCTGGTGAGAGCGCCGCAACAACCCACGCAACTCCTCAGCACCCAGTGGATACGGCGTATTCATGATGACCCACTGCGCCCGCGCCAGGTACGGCGCCGGGTGAATACCTGGGCGGTCCACATGGCCGAGGAACAACTCCTTGTCGACCTTGAACGCCAACGACTCACCCCGCAGGTTCTGCAGCGCGAACATCTTGTTGCCCGCAATCGAAAATACGCGCACACCGCCCCATTTATAGTCCTCCCGCGCGCCGGGCAGGCTTAGGCAGAACGCGGCGACTTGTTCCTCGGTCATCTTCATAGCAGGCGGTCTCCGCAACCTTTGAAACCTTCTTCCAGATAATCGATCCAGGCACGAATGGCCGGCAACACGCCGCGACGATGCGGGTACACCGCCTGTAACCAGCCGCCGGGCAAGGACCACTCCGGCAGGAGTTGCACCAACCGGCCGTTGGCCAATTCCTCTTCGCAATACATCATCGGCAGTACGGTAAAACCCAGGCCCATGATGGCGCTGGCCTTGCGCACGATGAAATCGTCGATACCCAGCCGTGCTTCCATCGCCAGGTCGTGGGTGTTGCCCTGGGGGTCGAGGATGCGTTGATGCACCAGGCGATCCGCCTCCAACGCACCCAGGATCGGTAGCTGCTTGAGATCTTCAAGGGTCGCCACCTGGCGGCCGTGCATCAGCACGGGGCTGGCCACCAGCACCGTCTGGGCTTGACGCAGGCGTTTGGTGACCAGCAGCGGGTCCTCGTCCCCCAATTCGCGCACCCGCAAGGCGACGTCGATGCCTTCAGCGACCAGATCGACGCGGCGGTTGACCAGCGTCATCTCCAGTTGCACCTGGGGATGAGCCGCCAGAAACCCGGCCACCAATTCCGGCAGGATGTGCTGGGCCATGCCCACCGGGCAACTGACCCGCAGCCGTCCACGGGGCTCGCTGGACATGCTGGCCACCGCCTCATCGGCCATTTCCGCTTCCAGCAGCATCGCCTGGCAATGCCGCAGGTAGCGCTCGCCGACGGCGGTGAGGGTGAGTTGGCGGGTAGTGCGCTGCAACAGGCGCGCGCCGAGGCGTTCTTCCAGTTCGGCGATGCGCCGCGACAGCCGCGACTTGGGAATCCCCAGCAGCCGGCCGGCGGCGGCGAAGCCACCGGCTTCCACCACTTTGGCGAAATAGTAGAGGTCGTTGAGGTCTTGCATGGGCAACCTATTGTCCTGTCAGTGGGACGAACTATCCGCGTCTGACGAGGGCAAATCCACTACAAATGTGCGCCGGCCATCAACACGTACTTCACGTGCACATACTCCTCGATGCCGTAATAGCTGCCTTCACGGCCGTAACCGGACTGTTTGATGCCACCAAACGGCACGGAAGCGGTGCCCACTGATCCTGAGTTGAGGATCACCATGCCGGCCTCCAACTGGCGCGACAGGCGCAACGACCGTCCCAGTGCGCTGGTGTAGGCGTAGGCCACCAGGCCGAATTCGGTCTGGTTGGCGCGGTTGATCACTTCGGCTTCATTCTTGAACGAATAGATAGCGAACACCGGGCCGAAGATCTCCTCGGTCGCCAGGGGAGAATCGTCCTGCAAGCCAGTTAATACCGTCGGCTCGTAGAACAGACCGCCTTTGGCGTGGGGCTTGCCGCCCATCAACACCTTGGCCCCGGCGGCCTTGGCGTCTGCCACCAGGCGCGTCACCTTATCGAAGCCCAGTTGATTGATCATTGGTCCGACCACAAAGTCTTCACGCAAGCCTTGGTCCACTTCGATCTCGGCCACGGCGCGCTTCAAACGCTTGATGAAATCCTCGAGGATGCTGTGTTGCACGAAGATGCGGTTTGGAGAGATGCACACCTGGCCGGAGTTGCGCAGTTTGGCGCTGACCAGTCCTTTCACCGCTTCGTCGAGGTTGGCGTCCTGGAACACGATAAACGGCGCATTGCCGCCCAGTTCCAGGGTCATCTTCTTGATGCTGGCAGCGCATTGTGCGGCGAGCAACTTTCCGACGCCGGTGGAGCCGGTGAACGAGATTTTGCGGATGCGTGGGTCACCGGTCAGGATCGGGCCAATTTCGTTCGGGTCGCCCACCACCACTTCCAGAACGCCTTCCTCAATCCCGGCCTTGCGCGCGTACTCCAGCAACTTGAGGGCGGTGAGTGGGGTGTCTTCAGCGGGTTTGATCACCATGGTGCAGCCGGCCGCCAGCGCCGTGGCGACCTTGCGGGTGATCATCATGAACGGGAAGTTCCACGGAGTGATGGCGGCGACGGGGCCGATGGCTTCCTTGGTCACCATCACATTGGCATTGCGGTCGTGAGTGGGAATGGTGTCGCCGTACACGCGCTTGGCCTCTTCGGCGTACCACTCGATAAAGCCCAGGCCGTAGTCGATTTCGCCGCGGGCTTCGCTCAGGCACTTGCCGTTTTCGCGACAGAGCAGTTCGGCGAAGGCTTCCTTGTCGGCTTTTACCGCGTCGTGCCAGCGGCGCAGGATGTCGCTGCGTTCCTTGGCAAGCTTGGAGGACCAGTCAGCGAAGGCGACACAGATGCGGTCGACGGCAGCCTTGACCTCGTTTGCGGTGTGCTTGGCGACACGGCCGATTTCTTCACCGTTGGCAGGGTTGTAGACGATAAGCATGGGGGAGATCTCCGAGGGCTGAAAGTGCTGTTTCAGGCTACGCAAGTGCGGTATTCGAGCGAATATCCATTCCAATGTGCTGATTGCCTATTCCTATTAGTCCGTAGCCTCTTGGTGGATTGCGCGTTAACGTGGCGTTTTACGCAAAGGCCAGCAGTCATGGATCGCACAGGCAGAATCATCGAGCTGATGGGCGCTTTAGCGCCTGTGGAAGGCTATAACCTGAGCACACTGGATGACGTGCGTTTCCTGCGCTCCAATCGCCCATTACATCGGGTCCCGGTGCTGTACGACCCCGGCATTGTGATTGTCTGCCAGGGGCAAAAACGTGGTTACCTGGGGGATGACGTTTACTTGTATGACGCCCAGCACTACCTGGTGGTGTCGGTGCCGGTGCCCTTCACCATGGAGACCGACGCCAGTGAAGCCGAGCCGATGCTCGCGGTGTACCTGCGCCTGGACTTCACCCTCGCGGCGGAGCTGATGGTGGCGCTGGATGACTTCCCCCAATTGATCGAGGCCAAACCACGGGGCATGTATTCGTCACCCATGGATGACCGGCTCAGTGAGTCATTGCTGCGCTTCCTGCAAGCGATGAGCGTGCCGATGGATGCGCAGATTCTCGGGCCGGCCTTGATGCGCGAGATCTACTATCGAATCCTGACGGGCGAGCAGGGTGGTTCGATGCGTGCGGCCCTGAATCGCCAGGGCCAGTTCGGCAAGGTGGCGCGTGCGATTCGCAAGATCCATGGGTGCTATCACCAGCACCTGGACGTAGAAGTGCTGGCTCGGGAGGCGATGATGAGTGTGCCGAGCTTTCACGCGCATTTTCGCACCGTCACCGACACCTCGCCGATGCAGTACCTCAAGTCAACGCGCTTGCACCAGGCGCGCCTATTGATGCTGCGCAGCGATATTACCGCCGCCACGGCCAGTGCTCAGGTCGGATACGAAAGCGCCTCGCAGTTCAGCCGCGAGTTCAAACGCTTTTTTGGGCGCACGCCCCAGGCAGAGATCCAGTGGATGAAACGTACCTACGCTTTGCCCGCGCCGACGTCAGCGTCGATCTATGTGTCGTCGCACTGAGCATTGTCCTGCCAGCAGGACAAACAGTCGCATTTCAGCTGTCTAATCGTTCATTCGAATCATCTGTAGGATCAACCCCACTTGATCGCCACGTCGCGATCCTCACTTGGAGATCCCACATGAAACTGTTGCATATCGATTCCAGCATCCTCGGCGACAACTCGGCGTCCCGTCAGCTCAGCGCTGGTGTGGTCAAGGCTTGGCAAGCGGCTGAGCCGGGCGTGGAAGTGACCTACCGTGACGTGGCCGCCGAAGGCTTCAACCACTTCTCCGGCGCAACCCTGGGCGCCTTGGGCACTCCGGCTGATCAGCGTAGCGCTGCGCAGCAACATGAAGCTGAGCTCAGCGCCAAGACCCTGGCTGAATTCCTCGCCGCCGACGCGGTGGTCATCGCCGCCCCAATGTACAACTTCACCATCCCGACTCAATTGAAAGCCTGGATCGACCGCATCGCCGTCGCCGGCCAAACGTTCCGTTACTCCGAAGCCGGCCCCGAAGGCCTGTGCGGCAACAAGAAAGTCATCGTTGTGTCGACGTCGGGCGGCCTGCACGCCGGCCAAGCGACCGGCGTGGCCCATGAAGATTATCTGAAAGTGCTGCTGGGATTCCTCGGCATCACCGACATCGAATTCGTCCGCGCCCACGGCCTGGCGTATGGCGATGAGTTCCGCAGCAAGTCCCTGAGCGACGCCAACGTACTCATCAACGAACAATTGTTCGCGGCTGCGTAAAGCTTAGGTAAAACCCTGCCTTTCACCGTTTCATTCTGAAACGGGACGTCTAAACTCTGTATTCTGATCGCCTCAAAACGACCGGACTACGGAGTTTTTTCGTTTACCCGCTGTCATTACTTTGGCCCAGGTTATGCACGCATGGGTTTATCACCCGGTCGAGCGCCTTGAACCATGGACTTTTCAACCCGACATGCCGGTCTTTATGCAGCAAAGGTGGACATCCTCATGATGCGTCTTTGTGCTGTTATGGTTCTTTCCTTGCTCGGTGGCCTGGTTTCAGTGCACGCCGCACCTGCGCCGCACCCCCATTGGAGTGTGGGCTTCCATCGCATGACCTTCCTTGATCCGCTGGATTTGCAGCCGATGAAGGCCATCGCCTTCTATCCCTCCACCGGGCTTGAGCACAGCACACCGCTGGGCGCCTATCGTGTCGCCGCCACGGAAGATTCCAAGATTGCCATCGGCCGTTTCCCGATGCTGATGCTGTCGCACGGCAACACCGGCACGCCGCTGGCCTTGCACGACCTGGCCACCTCGCTGGCGCGCAAAGGCTTTGTGGTGGTGGCAGTGCTGCATCCTGGCGACAACTACAAAGACCACAGCCGCCTGGGCACGGTGAGTAACCTGTATGGCCGGCCGATCCAGATTTCCGAAGCGATCACCGCCACCTTGGGCGACCCGATGCTATCGCCGTTCGTCAATGTGGATCAGGTGGGCGTGATCGGTTATTCAGCGGGCGGCGAAACTGCGTTGATCCTGGCGGGTGCCAAGCCGGACTTCGACCGCCTGCGCCGCTACTGCCAGGAACGCCCGGAAGACCGTGACGCCTGCACCACCAAAGGCGAACTGGTGGTGGACCGCGACGACCTGCAACCGCAATCCGATCCGCGTATTCATGCTTTGATGTTGATGGCCCCGTTGAGCCTGATGTTCGGCCGTCACACCCTGGCCGACGTGCATGTGCCGGTGCTGCTCTACAGTGGCGACGGCGACAAGCTGGTGGCCGTGGACAAGAACGCTGCGGCGCTGGCGCGCAAACTGCCGGAACCGCCGGACTTCAAGCTATTGGCCGGGGCAGGGCACTTCGTGTTCATGGCGCCGTGTGACAGCGATCAGTTGGCGGCCATGCCCGCGATTTGCACCGATGCCGATGGTGTCGACCGCGAAGGTATTCACCGTGACCTGATTTCCGAGGCGGGGCGATTTTTCAGCCACACACTCGGCCAATCCACCCGCGCCGGGATGCAGACGGCAGATCAGTAAGCGCGACGCTTGAGCAGAACGGTCACGCCCAAGGCAGTCACCGACAACAGCGCGGCGCAGAAGAAGATCCAACCATAGCCGAGGTTCAGTGCCACGGCGCCCATCAACGGTCCTGCAATCGCCAGGGCCAAATCAAAGAACACCGCGTAAGCACTCAGGCCTGCACCTCGGCTGCTATTGGGCACCTGCTTGATGGCTTCCACGCCGAGCGCCGGGTACACCAGCGACAAGCCAAAACCGGTCAGCCCTGCGCCAATCAACGCCACGCCCGTCGATGGCGCCAGCCATAGCAGCGTCAGGCCCAGGGTCTCGATGGTCATGCAGGCGATGGCGGCACGAAAGCCGCCAAACCGGCTGATGGCAGAGATAAACACCAACCGCGACAGGATAAAGCACACGCCAAACACCGTCAGGCAGTACGCTGCACCGGCCCAGCCGCGATTGAGGTAGTACAGCGTAATAAAGGTGGTGAGGGTGCCGTAGCCAATGGAGGCCAGGCACAAGCTGGCGCCAAAGGGCGCGATACGCCCGAACACCGCCCAGAACGGCAAACGCTCACCGCGCACTACCGGCACTGAGGGTTTATTGCGGATCAGTACCAGGCCCAGCGCGGACAATACGGCCAGTGCAATGCCGAGGCTGTTGTAGCTGTATTCAGCCACCATCACCACGCCGAGCGGCGCACCAATGGCGATGGCTCCGTAGGACGCGATGCCGTTCCAGGAGATCGAGCGTGCCGTGTGTTCCGCGCCCACCGCGCCCATGCACCAACTGATGGTGCCCACGCCGATCAGCCCTTGAGCCACACCCAGCAACAGTCGGCCGACGATCAAAATGCCCAGGCTCAAGACGGGCATGCTCTGTAGCAATGTCGCAAAGAATGTCAGCACGCCGCTGACCAGAATCCCCGCCAACCCCAACACAATCGCGCGCTTAGTGCCGACGTTGTCCGACATGCGCCCGGCCATGGGCCGACTGAGCAAGGTCGCCAGGTATTGCGAGCCGATCGTAACCCCGGCCACCACGGCGCTGAAACCCAGTTGCTCATGCACATAGCCAGGAATCACCGCGATTGGCAGGCCGATGCAGATAAACGCGATGAAGGTATAGAAGACAATGGAGACGATCTGCAAGGTGATCGACAGGGAGTTGGGGGCGGCGGCAGACATGGGCACTCGTTCGCGGGCGGGCGGTGAGGGCATCATGGCAAGGGGAGGAGAGAAAAGGAAGCTGCCTAACGATAAACTCGGGCGGGCTCCTACAGGGTATGCATCAATAAAAAACCCCGTCATAGGACGGGGTTTTTTATTCGGCGCGCGGTGCTTAGAACACTACACCCTGGCTACGCAGGTAATCATCATAGGTGCCGCTGAAGTCGATCACGCCTGTGGCGCTCAGCTCGATGATGCGTGTGGCCAGGGACGATACGAACTCACGGTCGTGGCTGACGAAGATCAGCGTGCCCGGGTAGTTCTCCAGCGCCAGGTTCAGCGCCTCGATGGACTCCATGTCCAAGTGGTTGGTCGGTTCGTCCATGATCAGCACGTTCGGCTTTTGCAGGATCAGCTTGCCGAACAGCATGCGGCCTTGCTCACCACCGGAAATCACCTTCACCGACTTCTGGATCTCGTCGTTGGAGAACAGCATGCGACCCAGGGTGCCACGGATCATTTGCTCGCCTTGGGTCCACTGGCCCATCCAGTCGAACAGGGTCACGTCGTCTTCGAAGTCGTGGGCATGGTCCTGGGCGTAGTAGCCCAGCTCTGCAGCGTCGGTCCACTTGATGCTGCCGGCGTCCGGGGTCAATTCGTTGACCAGGGTACGCAGCAGGGTGGTCTTGCCAATACCGTTCGGGCCGATGATCGCCACGCGCTCGCCAGCTTCAACCTGGAAGCTGAAGTCTTTGAACAGCGGCTTGCCGTCGAAGCCTTTGGCCATTTTTTCGACCATGACTGCCTGACGGTGCAGCTTTTTGTTCTGCTCGAAACGGATGAACGGGCTCACGCGGCTCGATGGCTTGACTTCGGCCAACTGGATCTTGTCGATCGCCTTGGCACGGGAAGTGGCCTGCTTGGCTTTCGAGGCGTTGGCCGAGAAGCGGCTGACGAAGGATTGCAGTTCGGAGATCTGCGCCTTCTTCTTGGCGTTGTCCGACAGCAGTTGCTCGCGGGACTGGGTCGCTACGGTCATGTACTCGTCGTAGTTGCCCGGGAACAGGCGCAGCTCGCCGTAGTCCAGGTCAGCCATGTGGGTGCACACGCTGTTCAGGAAGTGACGGTCGTGAGAGATGATGATCATCAGGCTGGAACGCTGGGTCAGGATGTTTTCCAGCCAGCGAATGGTGTTGATGTCCAAGTGGTTGGTCGGTTCGTCGAGCAACAGCACTTCAGGATCGGAGAACAGCGCCTGGGCCAGCAATACGCGTAGTTTCCAGCCTGGAGACACTTCGCTCATCGGGCCGAAGTGTTGCTCCAACGGGATACCCAGGCCCAGCAGCAGCTCACCGGCACGGGATTCGGCGGTGTAGCCGTCCATCTCGGCGAACTCGGTTTCCAGCTCGGCAACGGCCATGCCGTCTTCTTCGCTCATTTCCGGCAGCGAGTAGATGCGGTCGCGCTCGGCCTTGACCTTCCACAGCTCTTCGTGACCCATGATCACGGTGTCGAGCACGGTGAATTCTTCGTAGGCGAACTGGTCCTGGCGCAGTTTACCCAAGCGTACGTTCGGCTCCAGCATGACCTGGCCGCCGGACGGATCGAGGTCGCCGCCAAGGATTTTCATGAAGGTCGACTTGCCGCAACCGTTGGCACCGATCAAACCATAACGGTTGCCGGCGCCGAACTTGACCGAGACGTTCTCGAAGAGCGGCTTGGCGCCGAACTGCATGGTGATGTTAGCTGTGGAGATCAATTACTTTACCTATCAATGGGTTGCGAGCGTGGCGGCAGGAGCCTTCAGGCATGCGTCAACAGCGACATCGAGGCGCGAAACCCGGTCGCTGAGCAGAAAATTTTGGATGTGTGTTGGAATTTGGCGCGCATTGTCGCATATGTCAGGCGACAGTTGTATGTCCGGCGAAGGATGGTTTTGCCAAGGTCTCCGGCATCGCCAGCCACAGCAGTGCCAACGCCAGCGCCGCCACGCCGGCCAGGGTCAGGAAGGCCGCGTTGTAGCCGGCCTGTTGCACCACGAAACCCGCCAGGCTGCTGCTCAATGCCGCGCCCAGGCCGAAGACGGTGGAGAGGGCGCCCAGGCTGACGTTGAAACGTCCGGTGCCTTGGGTCAGGTCCTTGACGATCACCGGGAACAGCGCACCGAAGATCCCGGCGCCGATGCCGTCGAGCATCTGCACGGCCACCAGCCAGTACGGATCGCTGGACAGCGTATAAAGCACGCCACGCAGCGGCAGGATCATGAAGCCAGCCATCAGCAAGGGCTTGCGTCCCCAGATGTCGGCCTTGAGCCCGACTAGCCAAGCCATCGGTACCATTACCAACTGCGCGGCGACGATGCATGCCGACGTCAGCGGCGTGGCCATCTGCAGGTTGATCTGCGAGAGTTTCTGGCTGACCAGCGGCAGCATCGCGGCGTTGGCCAGGTGGAACAGGGCACAGCAGATGGCGAACAGCAGCAGTGGGCGGTTGGCGAGCAACACGCGGATACCGGAGGGTTGTTCGTGGTCAGTGTGATGCTCCGGGTCAAAACCTCGGGCGACTTCATGGTCGATCGCCTCAGCCGACACGCAACTGATCGCAATAACGCTGGCCACCGCCATAAACGCCATCAGGTAGAACACCACCACCGGCCCGAACAGATACGCCAAGCCGCCGGCCAACAGCGCCGCCACGGCGTTGCCGGCGTGGTTGAAGGTTTCGTTGCGCCCGGTACGGCGGGTGAACGCGCGTGGCCCGGTAATGCCCAGGGAGATCGCGCTGATGGCCGGTGCGAATACGGACGCGGCGACGGCGCTGGCGGCCTGGGTCAACGCCACCAGGCTGAAGGAACTGACAAAGGGCAGCAGCAGGCAGCTGCCGGTTACCACGATGGCGGCCAATGCGACTACCGCGCGCTTGCTGCGGGTGCGGTCGATCAGTGCACCCGCCGGTCCTTGGGTGAGTAGGGCAGCGATGCCTGCCAGGGTCATGACCACGCCGATGCTGGCCGGGTCCCATTTGTGTACGGCCAGCAAATAAATGGCCAGATAGGGGCCGAGGCCGTCGCGCACATCCGCCAGGAAGAAGTTCAGGCTGTCCAGGGACAAGGTGTTGCGCAGATCGGAGTGTTTGGCCACGGCGCGGTCTTCGGAGATGGCGTTCAAGGGCTGAACACGCATTGCGTTAATGACCTGTGGGGCCTGCGTTAAGTTTCGTGCGCTGCTCGGGTTTTAATCCGAGGGCACTTGGCTTATTTTCTGACACCCGCTTTCGTGAATACTTGGAGAAGCAATGGACATGCCTTCAGCTCAACAGGCGATTGCCAGCAACAAGGACGCCTGGGACCAATCCGCCGACTTGCACAAAGCCACTGACACTTGGAGCGCGTTGCTCAACAGTGTCGGCGCGGCTGACTTTTCTTGCCTGGACCCCACGCTGACCGGCGTGTTGCGAGAAGTGGGCGTGGACGGTAAGGATGTGGTGCAACTGTGCTGCAACAATGGCCGCGAAAGCCTTTCGCTGTACGGCCTGGGCGCGCGTTCGGTGGTGGGCGTCGATCAATCCCGTGCGTTTCTGGAACAGGCCCGTGAACTGGCCGAGGTCTCACCGCACAACCCTGAGTTTATAGAAAGTGATATCCACCAGTTGCCGCAAGAGTTGCAGGCGCGCTTCGATATCGCTTTGGTGACCATTGGCGTGTTGGGCTGGATGCCGGATGTGGGGCAGTTCATGCGCCATGTCGCCAGCACCTTGAAGCCCGGTGGCACCTTGGTGATGTATGAAACCCACCCGTTCCTGGAGGTGTTTGATCCACGGGCGCAGAACCCTTTCCTGCCGGCCAGTTCCTACTTTCAGCGCGAGCCGTTTGTGCTGCAGGAGTCAATTGTCTACGAAGGCCAGGGCGAGGTTGCTGGGCCGACTTCTTATTGGTACGTGCACACTTTGGGCGACGTGGTCACTGCAGCGATCTGCGCACAGTTGCAGATCAGCCACCTGCAGGAGTATCCGCATTCCAACCGCGAAGAGGTGTACGACCAGTACGAGCAGCAGCCTGCGCAATTGCCGATGTGCTTTACGTTGACTGCCACCAAACGTCCCGATTGAGGGGCTTTTCAGTGGCGTCGCAGGAACGTGCGCATGGTTTGCCCTGGGCCCGTACTGAAAATGGTTGGCCTGGGCATACCTTCGTCGGCTGCAATGAATGCAAATTCCTCACCGTCAAGGCGATAGCTGGCGGGCAAGTGTTTACCTGCGTCATCTCCCATGGAGTCAATCCAGGTAATGCTCTTTGGCACGGTGCTGCTGTCCAGGAAAAAACGTCCTGCCAGCAACACCTCGCCGCTGACAGTCTTCACTTCGAAGCAGTCGCCACTGATCGTGGTGATCGCGCCAGGGGCACTGTGGGCATCGATGGGGTTGAGCATGCCGCTGTCTTCGAGTGACGTCTGCTCCCACGCACCTTGGAGGGCTTGAAAGTCCGCATCTGTAACGGATGACATACAAATTCCTTTTTGCTGAAGGGTGAATCGTCGATGGCGACGCCAAAGCGGCGCATTTTTATCATTTGAGCGCTGATTGCGCATCACATTCACA
The DNA here is from genome assembly GCF_037479595.1 of Pseudomonas sp. MYb541. NCBI lineage: Bacteria > Pseudomonadati > Pseudomonadota > Gammaproteobacteria > Pseudomonadales > Pseudomonadaceae > Pseudomonas > Pseudomonas sp. MYb541. Next base: position 15,026 of record NZ_JBBGYS010000005.1, read on the forward strand.
AGACAGCTTTTCACAATTCCTAGTTAACTTTTAGTTACAACCTGTGGCTAAATAACTAGCAAAGGGCCACGAACCGGGTTGTCACTGAGCCGGTCGAGCCGATTGTGTGAATCGTGATTTCAGGTGCTGCTATCCAACCTCGGCCGTTGTGGGCACGCAGGAGCAGCCTGTTCTCTTCTGACATGTGACGAAATCTCTTGAAACTCATCATTGTTGTTCTCTACGTTGCCTCGATTGCGTATGTACACCTGCGTGGCCGGGTGCGGCACAAGCTGGGCCGCCAGCTCAGTGATCATTCGACCTTCCTGGCGCCGATCAACTGCTTTCTCTACCTCTTCTCCAAACTGCCCAGCCGGCCGTATCTGTCGCCCAGCGATTTCCCTGACCTGAGCCCGCTCCAGGAACACTGGGAAGAAATCCGCCTGGAAGGGCAGAACTTGATGCGTGCCGGCGAGATCAAGCGCTCGGACCAATACAACGACGTGGGTTTCAACTCGTTCTTCAAGTCGGGCTGGAAGCGTTTCTACCTCAAATGGTATGGCGACAGCCATCCGTCAGCGATGAAGCTGTGCCCGCGCACCACTGAGTTGGTACAAAGCATCGGTTCGATCAAGGCCGCGATGTTCGCCGAGCTGCCACCCGGTTCCAAACTGGTACGCCATCGTGATCCGTATGCCGGCTCGTACCGCTATCACCTGGGCCTGGATACCCCGAATGACCCCGGCTGCTACATCAATGTGGACGGCGAAAACTACTACTGGCGTGACGGTGAGCCGGTAATGTTCGACGAGACCTACATCCACTACGCCGAAAACACCACGCAGCAGAACCGCATCATTCTGTTCTGCGACGTCGAGCGCCCGATGAAGTACCGCTGGGCCGCTGCGTTCAACCGCTGGTTCAGCCGTAACGTGATGGCGGCTGCAGGTTCGCCCAACGATGACGGTGACAAGACCGGTGGGCTCAACCGCGCGTTCACGCGCCTGTACAAGATTCGTCTGCGCGGTAAAGAGCTGAAAAAGCGCAATCGTACGCGCTACTACCTGGAAAAATGGGCGATCTTTGCTGGGTTGGCGGCGATTTTCCTGCTGATCTGAGTGTCGCTGTGCGGGCGCCGTTCACTTCGGTGGATGGGCGCCCAGTTTGTCCCACATCTTCTTGCTAATCTTCTGTCGATTGGCATACCCCGCCCAGGGATCCGCTTTCAAAGCGTCCAAGCGCTGCTGCAGATTGGCGACTGTCCATTGCTGCGCACCGCGTAACCCCTTCAACTCCTCACGACTGATCGGCACCGACACCGGCAAGCCTGGCCGTGCGCGCACGGAATACGCCGCTACGGTGCTGGCTCCCCGTGCATTGCGCAGGTAATCGATAAAGATCTTGCCGACCCGGTTCTTGGGCCCCGACGTCGCGGTAAAGCGTTCCGGCAACTGCTCGGTCATGAACTGGGCGATGGCCTTGGCGAACGCTTTTACGGTGTCCCAATTGTCTCGGCGCGCCAACGGCACGATCAGGTGCAGGCCTTTGCCGCCGCTGGTCTTGACGAAGGCTTGCAGCCCCAACTCATCCAGTACCGACAGGGTCAGTTGCGCAGCTTCGAGCATGGCTTTCCAGGGCAACGCCGGGTCCGGGTCGAGATCGAGCACAAACAGGTCCGGGGTTTCGATCTTGTCCGAGGTGGCGCCCCAGGTATGAAACTCTACGCCGCCCATTTGCACCGCGCCTATCAGGGCGCCGACGTTATCGATTTCCATCAGCCGCGCATGGCCGGGATCAAGTGCCTGATCCAGTTGCTTGATGTTGGGGATGGCCAGGCGCTCCGAGTGTTTCTGGAAGAATTGCTCGCCCTCGATACCCTCCGGCGCTCTCAGCAGGGACACCGGCCGGTGACGTAAAAAGGGCAGAATCCACTGGCTGATGCTGTCGTAGAACTGCGCCAGTTGCTGTTTTTGTGTGCCACTTTGTTTGTCGATCACACGGTCTGGGTGGGTGATATTGACATCACCGCGGGTCTTTTTGGCGGGTTTCATGGATTTGGCCGTTCGCGGTTGTTCATGAACGATCTGCGCTGCGGGTTTGTCGGTGCGCAGCCCGACGAACGCGGCTTGGCGGACCACGCCCTCGCGTGTCCACTCGGCAAACTGCACCTCACCGACCAACGTGGGCGCTACCCAATGCACGCCACGTGCTTGGGTGCTGGTCAGCGGTTTCTCAAGCGGCGATGTCTTGCGCTCCAACGGTGTGAGTTGCGCATAAATAGTCTTGAGCGACGCTTGATCAAAACCCGTGCCTACGCGGCCTGCGTACACCAGGCCAGTCTCATCATTTACCGCCAGCAACAACGCGCCGAACCCCGTGCGTGAGCCTTGGGGCCGGGTATAACCGACAATCACAAACTCCTGGCGCAACCGGCATTTGAGTTTGATCCAGTCGGCATTGCGACTAGAGACGTACGGACTGCCCAGGCGCTTGCCGATCACGCCTTCGAGGGCCAAGTCGCAGGCGCTTTCAAAGATGTCGCGGTGATGCGCGGTAAATGCCTCGGAAAACCGCAGCAATTTGCTGCGGCTAGCGGCCAGCGCGACTTTGAGGGTGGCGCGGCGATCCTCGACCGGCGTCTGGCGCTGGTCCTGGCCATTGAGAAAGGGCGCGTCGAACAGGTAGTAAACGATGTCCAAACTGCGGCCGATATCAAACGCATTTTGCAGCGCCTGGAAGTCAGGCAGGCCATCGCCATTGAGGCTGACCACCTCGCCATCCAGCCAGCTGTCCTTGAGCTTCAGAGCCTGCAATGCCTTGACCTGGCGGGGCAGACGGTCGGTCCAGTCGTGTCCGTTGCGGGTAAACAGGCGCACGTCCCCGTCGCGGATGCGTGCGAGCATGCGGTAGCCGTCGAATTTGATTTCGTATTGCCAATCGCCTTCCGGGGCGCGATCCACCAGGGTGGCCAATTGCGGATTGAATTGCTCGGGGAGGGCGGCTTTTCTGACTTTGGCCCCAGCCTTGGGTTTACCCACTGAGGCATCGCTGAGCACGCTGTTCGGCTGAGCCTGGACGATATCGTAGTCGTCGGCCGCACGCGCCTGCTGGTCCTTTTCCTTGATCAGCAGCCATTGTTCCTTGTCGCCGCTGCCTTTCAAGCGGGTACGCACCAGCGCCCAGTCGCCGGAGAGCTTCTCGCCTACCAGGGTGAATTTGAGCTTGCCGGTCGCGTAGGCCTTGCGGGGTTCGTCATGGGGCTGCCAGATGCCACGGTCCCACACGATGACGTCACCGGCGCCGTATTGGCCGGCGGGAATGCTGCCTTCAAAGCCGCCGTAGCTCAGGGGATGATCTTCGACGTGAACGGCCAGACGCTTCTGACTGGGATCCAGGCTCGGCCCTTTGGGCACGGCCCAACTGAGCAGCACGCCGTCGAGTTCCAGACGAAAGTCATAGTGCAGGTTGCGTGCGTCATGCTTCTGGATCACGAAGGACAGTGCCGAGGCTTTGCGCTTGCGTGCAGGCGAGTTGCCTGCGGGTTCGCCGGTAATACCGAAATCACGCTTGCGGTTGTAGTCGCTGAGGGGCTTGGACATGACTCAGGAGGCCTTGGTGGATTTCTTCGTGGCAGGCTTCTTCGCGGGTTTGCCGGCCAGGCTACGCTTGAGCAGTTCCGTCAGGTCGATCACATCGGCGGATTTGCGCTCTTCGCTGTCCCTGGTCTCCACATCCTCGATCTTGCCGGCCTTGGCCTTCTTGGCCACCAGCGCCATGATTTTTTCCTGGAAGCTGTCGCGGTAGTCATCCGGCTGCCAGTCGGCGCTCATGTCGTCCACCAGGCGCTTGGCCATGTCCAATTCGCCCTTGGCCAGGCTCGGTTTGGTCACGTCACTGCCCAGCTCCAGTTCGTCCAGGCTGCGCACCTCGGCGGGCCAGCGCAGCATCACCAGCACCAGCGCCGAGTCCAGGGGCATCAACGCCGCCAGGTGCTGCTTGGTGTGCAGCACCACATTGGCCAGGGCGACCTTGCGGGTTTTTTTAAGGGTTTCCCTTAGCAAGGCGTAGACCTTGCCGCCACGCTTGTCCGGTGCGAGGAAGTAGGGGGTATCGATGTTCTGCAACGGGATCTGGTCGCTGGCAACAAACGCGATGATCTCGATGGTCTGGGTCGATTTGGGGTGAGCCGAGCGGATTTCTTCTTCGCTGAGCACCACATAGCGGCCTTTCTCGAACGCGACGCCTTTGACGATGTTGTCCTTTGTCACTTCTTTGCCGGTGGTCTTGTTGATGCGCTTGTAACCCACCGGGTCCATGCTGCGCTTGTCCAGCCAGTCAAAGTCAACGCCTTGAGAGGAGGTGGCCGAAACCAGTGAGACCGGGATATGCACCAGGCCAAAGCTGATGGCGCCTTTCCAGATTGCCCGTGGCATAGGTGCGATTCCTTACGAAGAGGCTGTGTTCTGGTGACTCGGATGATGTGGGAAAAGTTTCCCCAAGCAGATGCGCGGACAGATCGTGTTACACCTGATGAGAAACTATTTAGTGTCGAAAGCCGAACCCAAGGCGTAGCGTGTTATCGAAAGCACGTACTCCTCGTCCCAGAGAGGCTTTGTCATGAACAGTTGTACGCGTCACGTAGCAGCGCTGTTGTTGGGTCTGGCCCTTATGCCTGTGGCCCAGGCGCAAAACCTGCCCGGCAACAACAACGGCAACAACGGCCCGATCCACCGGGCCAATCCCAACAGCATGCAGGGCACCCAGCCGAATGCGCCGGCCGTTCGCGGTATCCAGACCGGGCCGACCACGCGCACACCGACCCTGGAAAACGGCGGCATCGGCAACAGCTATCCAAAACGCGACGCTGCCCCCAGCCGCCCGGCCACCGAAACCAAAGCCCCCACTTATGATGCCAACGGCAATCGCCGGTAAGGATCTCGCCTTATGTTTCTACGCAAAAGCCTGCTAGCCGCCCTTTGCGCCACCACGCTGCTGCCGTTGACGGCCACTTACGCTGCCGATGCCCAGCAGTTCCCCAGCGAACAGGGCAGCATCACTGCGACGCCAATCGCCAAAGGCCTGGACCACCCATGGGCGGTGGCCTTTTTGCCGGACAAGCAAGGCTTCCTGGTGACCGAGCGTCCTGGCCACCTGCGCTTTGTCAGCCCCGACGGCAAGCTGTCCGCGCCACTCAAGGGCGTGCCGGAAGTCTGGGCCAAAGGGCAGGGCGGTCTGCTGGATGTGGTGTTGTCGCCGGACTTCAAAGAGGACCGCATGGTCTACCTGTCCTACGCGGAAGGCGGTGGCAAAGGCGGTACCGCCGGCACAGCAGTGGGCCGTGGGCGCCTGGCGGCAGACCTCAGTAGCTTGACCGACTTCCAGGTGATCCTGCGCCAGGAGCCCAAGCTGTCGACCGGTAACCACTTCGGCTCGCGCCTGGCGTTCGACCGCGATGGCTACCTGTTCGTGACCCTGGGTGAAAACAACGATCGCCCGACGGCCCAGGATCTGGACAAGTTGCAAGGCAAGGTCGTACGCATCTACCCGGACGGCCGCGTGCCGGATGACAACCCCTTCGTCGGTCAGCAAGGCGTGCGCCCGGAGATCTGGTCCTACGGCCAGCGTAACCCTCAGGGGCTGGCGCTGAATCCTTGGAGTGGCACGATCTGGGAAAACGAACACGGGCCGCGCGGAGGTGATGAGATCAACATCATCGAACGCGGCAAGAACTACGGTTGGCCATTGGCAACCCACGGCATCAACTACTCCCTGACACCGATTCCCGAAGCCAAGGGCAAAACGGTGGAAGGCACAGTGCCGCCCCATCATGTGTGGGAAAAGTCGCCGGGTATCAGTGGCATGGCGTTTTACGATGCGGATCGCTTCAAGCCCTGGCAGCACAACGTGTTTATCGGTGCGCTGGTCAGCCAGGAGTTGATCCGCTTGCAGTTTGATGGCGACAAGGTGATCCACGAGGAACGCTTGCTCGGTGGATTAAAAGCGCGGATCCGTGATGTTCGGCAAGGGCCAGATGGCTTTTTGTATGTGCTGACGGACGAGGATGATGGCGTGTTGTATCGAGTTGGCCTGAACCAGGATTGAAGCTCCATACAATCAGTAGGCGCCCGGCTTGCCGGCGATGGCGAGTTTGATACCGTCATCGCCGACAAGCCGGGCGCCTACAAGGGAGGGGTCAAAGGCCTAGTTCAGACAGCCCAGGATGATCATCCGGGCGTCGGCCCAGCGGCCAATGGAACTTGCGCTCGCTTTCCTTGATCGGCAGATCGTTGATGCAGGCAAAACGATTGGCCATCAGGCCGTTCTCGTCGAATTCCCAGTTTTCATTGCCGTAGGAACGGAACCAGTTGCCCGAATCGTCGCGCCACTCATAGGCATAACGCACCGCGATGCGGTTATCGGTGAATGCCCACAACTCCTTGATCAGGCGGTAGTCCAGTTCCTTGGCCCATTTGCGGGTGAGGAAACCTTTGGCTTCTTCGCGGTTATGCGCGAATTCGGCGCGGTTACGCCATTTTGTGTCCAGCGTGTAGGCCAGGGACACCCGCTGCGGATCACGGGAGTTCCAACCGTCTTCGGCCAGACGGACTTTCTCGATGGCCGACGCGCGCGTGAACGGCGGCAGGGGCGGACGTGTTTCTACAGTCGATGACATTGGGCAGTTCCTCAATGAATAAGGATGTATCTGAAGTTGCGCCTACTTGCGGGTTCACAGTCCCAATAACGTTTGCGCCATGCATTGCGCATTATCGGCAGCTGTTGAATCGCCCATCACCAGGGCAACGGTAATGGCGCCATCGATCAGGATCAGCAGTTGCGCGGCCTGCCGCTCGGGATCGGGGGTGCCATGTGCTTGACACAGTTCAACTGCGTACTCGAACAGTTTTTGTTTGTGCGCCTTGGCCAGCAGGCGCACCGGGTCGTGCGGATCACCGGTTTCGCCACTGGTGTTGATGAACGCGCAGCCCCGGAAGTCGGGAGTGCCGAACCAGTCCTTGAGCGCGCTGAACAGCCCCAGCAGGCGTTCTCCGGTGTCTTCGCGGCGTTCCACTTCAGTGCGCAGCCACTGCATCCAGCGTTCATCGCGACGTTGCAGGGCGGCAATCACCAGCTCGTCTTTATTGGCGAAGTAGCGGTAAATACTTTTTCTCGACACGCCGGCGGTTTTCACCAGGAAGTCCATGCCGGTGGCGGCGATGCCATGGCGATAGATCAACTTTTCAGTGACGTCGAGAATAATGTCGCGGGTTTCATTACGGGTCATGTCGTTCATGCTGCGAACAGTAGAACGATCGTTCTTCTTGGTCAATTAAAATTTTTCCATGCGCCGCAGCGAGACCTGAGCACCCCCATGGTGTAAGCTCGGGGCCTCTTCGGATTCGACCCATTGCGAGCCTTATGCCGTCGTTCTTCAAACGCTCCCTGTTGCCAAAACTGCGCGGTTTCCCCCTCACTCCCGATGCCCTTGAGGTGCTGTCCGGCGCCGACGCCTATCGTCGTTGCCTGCTGGAGAAGATTGCCCATGCCACCCGGCGCATCTATATCGTCGCGCTGTACTTGCAGCAGGACGAAGCGGGGCAGGAGATCTACGACGCCCTGCACGCCGCCAAAGCTGCGCGGCCGGAATTGGACATCGTGGTGGTGGTCGACTGGTTGCGCGCCCAGCGCGGCTTGATCGGTGCCGGCAAGCAGCCGGGCAACAGCGCCTGGTACCAGGCGATGACTCAAAGCCATAGCAGCGAAGTGCCGGTGTATGGCGTGCCGGTGCAAACCCGCGAGTTGTTCGGTGTGTTGCACCTCAAGGGTTTCGTGATTGACGACACGGTGCTGTACAGCGGCGCCAGCCTGAACAACGTGTACCTGCACAAATTCGACAAGTACCGCTTCGATCGGTACCACTTGATCCACAGCAAAGCGCTCGCCGACTCGATGCAGCACCTGGTGGAGCACGGCCTGGTGGCGTCCAAGGCGGTCAATCGTCTGGACCTGCCCAATCCGCCCACCACCCGCAGCCTGCGCAACGACATCGGCGATTTGCGCAGCCGCCTGAAACACGCGGCTTACGACACCACGGCCGGGCAACTGCCCAATGGTCACCTCTCAGTCAGCCCTTTGCTCGGGGTCGGCAAGAACAACCCCCTGAACCGCGTGATTCTCGAACTGATCGCCAGCGCCCAACATCAGCTGACTATCTGCACCCCATACTTCAACCTGCCGCTGCCGGTAACCCGCGAAATCAACCGCGCGCTGGCGCGTGGGGTGAAGATTGACATCGTCGTCGGCGACAAGACCGCCAACGACTTCTACATCCCGCCCAGCGAGCCATTCAAGGTCATTGCGGCGCTGCCCTACCTCTACGAAATCAGCCTGCGCCGCTTTGCCAAGCGCCATCAGCCGATGATCGACAGCGGCCAGTTGAACCTGCACCTATGGCGCGACGGCGATAACACTTACCACCTCAAGGGGATGTGGGTCGACCAGCGCTACACCTTGCTTACCGGCAACAACCTCAACCCGCGCGCGTTCCGTCTCGACCTGGAAAACGCCTTGTTGATCGATGATCCCAAGAGCGAGTGGCTGGGGCCGCGACGTACCGAACTGGCGCAGATTTTCCAGCACACCGCTCGCATCGAGCGTTATCAGGACCTGCAAACGCTGCCGGACTATCCCGAGGCGGTCGGCAAGTTTTTGCGTCGGGTCAGCCGGGTGCGGATCGAACGGTTGCTCTACCGCATCTTGTAAGTGCGCCTAGGCTTGCCGTAATGGGGCGCCTTTGTGTTCATATTCTTCCGTCAATGTATTGAGAAACCCCCTATGCCTGGGCTCCGGGGTAGACCGTAGGATTTTGGGGGCCGGTTCTTAAGGACGAGACCTCTTACGGTTAACCTTTAGAGAGCTTGATATGTTGACAGTCAATGAAAATCGTAGCGCCACGCAGGCTGTTGTTTTGGCGGGGGGCGGGGGCGAATCCCATGGCCTCACGAATGTACCGCGTTCTCAGGACCTGTCGGGTGCGGGTGGGCAGTCATCGGTTACAGGCGTGCTACGCCAGCGCGGCGGGCAACTGACCCAACTCAGGCTTGAGCAACCCTTGGTACGCCACAAACGGGCGGACTTATCGGCTGAAACCGGGCGCAACGTCGCGGTTTATCCAACGGTCGAGGCCGCGAAAAAAGCGGATGCCAGCCTGCAAAGTAACCTCACCCACTATTTGCTTACAGGCAGGCTCAAGATTTACCCCTTTCCTCCAGATGCGTCGATTCGTCCCTTCATGGATGCCTTTGTCGACGCCGCGCGCGAGCCACGGGTCCAGGCTTGGTTGCAGTCCAAGGGGTTGGATTTGGCGACGATGCGTGTTTTCAGCGACGGCGTTGAAGGCGCGGTGTTGATTGATGGCAAACACGTTACGCGAAGATTTACGACGACGGATGGTTCCGGTTGGTGGGAGGTGGGCGCAAACCTCAGTGAGGCAGCGAAAATGCTGCGCCCGGATAATGGGGGCGTTTTACTGCCGGGTGACTATGCGGTCCCATTCCGTGATTTAGATGCGGTCCTTCATTTTTACGGCGTGGAAATGTCCAGCCCTTCAGAAAATAAAAAGCAGATCGGCGAGCGGCTAAAAGAACACGGCTGGCCGGCCATCGCCAATGAGAAACGTACCGACTGGCGGCAACAGTTCGAGCAACTGACGCAAAATCACAGTGACGTCGCCGATCGCTCGCAGCTGGCGTCAAACCTGCAAGCACTGGTCAAAGGCAAGAGCGAGGGGGACACGCTCCCCTTGAGCAGCCAGCCCGCGCTCGTTTCCCCCGGATCGACGCTGGCGCAGAAAAGCCTGCTACCCCGTGAGCGTTTGGTTGAGTGGCTGCTACTGCCGGCGTTCAAGGCCTTCATCGAGAAGATTGGCTTGGCGGCTGCGGATAACGTTTACCGGATAGCCGACGGGAACCTTGAACTGCGCGACTCCGCCAATCAATGGATCTCCTTGCAAGTCTTTCTGGACGATGAGATCAGCAAGGTCTCTGCAGGCGGTAGCCCGGCCGAGAAAGCGGCGGTCAACACCCTCAATCATGATTTCAACCAACTGGTAGAGATGAGCGGGGTAACCGGGAACGTTCTGTATTCCCAGCCCCTGTATGACATGCGACAGATGCTGGCGTTCTCCGGGTTGGGTAGCCCCGAAACGGTTGCCCAGGTGAACTCGGCCATTGGCTGGTTGACGATCAAGCTGCCGCCTTCGCCAATGGCGGGTGACTATGCCGGTTTGTCGCCCTATAACTGGCGCCCTGGGGGGCTGTCTGCGGGTGATTTCACCGCGTTGAAGGTGGCGGCCGCCGCGCCTGGCTCGGTGACTCAACTGTTGACCAACTACATGGCCGGGGAGGGCTTGCCGAATGATCCGGACCTGCAACTGCAACGGTTTTTCGACTCGCCCCAAGCAGTCGTCAAGGCCCAAGCGTTGGCGCAGCAACTGAACATGGTGGAGGTCAGGGACGGCGCTCCGCTGCCAAAGGCAGTCCGTCATCAACTCCTGGCAGCCGCGATCAAGGCCAGCGTCAGCGATGAGGTGCCAGGCAAGCCGGGCGTGGTTGCCGGCTACGAAATCTATCAACCCGGCAACCTTGGTCGCGCAATGCGTGACGTGCGCGACGACATTCAAACGCAATTGAAAACCAAGGGTGCCGACGTCAGGACCGCGCCCTTGATCGCCCATTTGATGTTGGCACAAGCTGCTCCAGAGTTTCTGCTCAAACCTGATCCCAACCTGTGGGTAGACGCGCCTGAGTCGCTTAAGCTGTCTCCGGGGCTGGTGAGCATTGGGTCGACAGCCTGGATGAACCTGCGCCAGGGTTGTGAAATAGCGGAAAAACTGGGAGGGGCAGGCAGTTCGCGGGCATTGAACATCGCCGAAGCCCAGGCGCTCACCCGGCTCAACCCCATGGGGCCGGATCACGAGGTGCTTTTCAAGTGCCTCGGCGTATCGCCACTGCTGGATTGGGCGGTGATGAGCGGTGTGTTTCCGAAAAGATCCGATGGACTCTATTCACCTGGGGATTACAGCGCAGCCGCCCAGGCGTTTGCCGATCGCGAGAGCGTTACGCTTGCTGCGTTCCAGAGCTTGACGAGGGAACCCCCCACTCAGATGAGCCTGTTGATTGATCAATTGGTTGTGCTGTTTCCCGAAATGACCCGAGAGGAGATCGCCGCGTTCAAGCTGGAGCTCGATACCGACAAGCCGTTCAATCCCAGAAATGAGGCGCACCTGGAAACGCGTACTCCGTTACTGACTGAATTGATCCTGACAGAACAAGCTAAGTTGGACCCATTTCTTGCCTTCCAGAAGTGGCTGAACGATACAGTGTCCGGGGTGAAGAAATACACATTCACCCACCCCAGAGTCTCTCAGGAAACCTTCAACGAAAGAATCAAGCAACTGCCCATCATCGAGCCGCTGGTTGCGCCGGCCGTGAAGCAATACTTGGCTGACCAGCGTAAAGCCCAGGAAACAGTGATCAAGCTGATGATCTCCAATGCCCCCCTGGATGTCCGGCAGGGATTGGAGAATGGCGATGTGGAAATCTTCACTTTGCGTGAGGAGACCGGAGACCCCCTGGCACAGGACGATGGGGAAAACTCGAACGTTGCCGAAAAGAGGGCCAGGCAGGGGGTGTTGTTACGCTACAAAGACGAGGGGTCGAACGGCTGGTTCACCTATCTGGAAATGTTCCCGGGATCAATGAAGGTGTCCAAGCGCTTTATGCTGTTCTCGACGCTCAAGTTGGACGGCGTGGTTGAAAAAGGCCTCGTATCCTACGGTCCTTTCGCCTACGTAGAAAGGGACTTTCGCAAGGCAACACTGGTTGACTTCGACCTCGACGCCTACAAGACCGGCAGCGCGCCGCGCACGGGAGTGCGGACTAACGCCATTATTGAAAAGTTCGGGAGGACCTTGCCGGGTCAGACGGAATCGAGGAGGTCGGTCGGCACGGCGCGTTCTGTGCCCAACAGTTGGGCGTCGAGAAAAACGAACGATATCGCCAAGGCCATCGTCGATGCGACGTTCAAGGAAGAGTCTGGGCCGTTGATGGAGTACGCCAACCAGCCGACAGCGCTGAATACAAGACGCAGCTACCCATTTGATTCCGGAAAGATCTTCACCAAGGAAAACCTGAAAACGGTGTTAAGCCTTATCCCATTCGTAGGCGGCCTCGCTGATATCGCCGATGGGAACATTGGCGCGGGGGTCAAAGGGTTGTTGATCGACTTTGCATCATTCATCGTAACCGGCGGGGTGTCCGGCGCAAGACGTTTTTTCAGTGGGTTCAAGGCGCTTGTTCCATTCAGCGGCCGTGCATTCAGGATGGTGGCTGCGAAAGAGGCAGCACCTTTCTTTCGCAGTTTGTTCAATCCACTGGATGGCCTTTCGGATGTGCTCCGAATCGGCCCGAAGGCAATGGGTGCAGCCCAGCGGGTGATGAAGGGCGAACTGGTTTCTGTCGGACGAGGTTTTTTTCTGACGACCACGGCCTTTGAGAAATGCCGCTGGGGGATAGGGGCCTACAACGCGTTATCACCTCTGCCCGAGAGCCGTGCATACCCGGGAAGCCAGATGGGCGCGAGTCAAAATCAGCCGTTATCCGCCGTGAAACTCGGCGTTGACTGGTACGCCATTGACCCGATCACGCAAAAGCCGACCGGCACGCCGCTTGAACATTTCACGCCAGACACGCCTGCAGGGTAAACATGCGCAAGCCTCGTCCATGCATTGCAACACGGTCGCAATGCATGGACGAGGACTTGTTATCAGTTCAGGCCCAGCTTGCCACGCAGGGTCGACAGGTCTTCAGCCAAGGTGTTGACCGGGCCCACCAGGGCCTTGCGGTCATTGTCCTTCACCTTGTCATAGGTCTCGAAACCACCGTCCTTGGTCTTGTACTTGGCCAGGATCTTGTCCACGGTGGCGAAGTTTTTGTCGACCTTGGCCAGGAAGGCTTTGTCTTGTTTCTCGATCTGGCCACGGAATAGGTCGACGATTTTCTTCGCCCCGTCGATATTGCCCTGGAAGTCATACAGGTCGGTGTGGCTGTAGCGGTCTTCTTCGCCGGAGATCTTGGTGGCGGCGACTTCTTCCAGCAATGCTGCGGCACCGCCCACGACTTTCTCAGGCGGGAAGGTCAGACCATCGACGCGGGTCTTGAGATCGTTGACGTCGGTGTTGAGCTTGGCGGTCAGCGTTTCCAGGCCCTTGGTGGTGTTCTGCGAGAACAGCGCGTATTCGATACGGTGGAAGCCGGTGAAGTCTTCGGCGGTCACGCCTTTTTCGTGGTCGTCGACGCGGGAGTCGATGGACGCATCAAGGTCGCTGAACAGCTCGGCGATCGGCTCGATGGACTCATAGTGCACGCGGGTCGGCGCGTAGAGCTTCTTGGCGGTGGCCAGGTCGCCTTTGTTGATGGCGTCAGTGAAGGCTTGGGTCTGGGTGACCAGCTCGCCGATTTCTTCGGTGACGTAGATTTTGTAGTCCGACACCGGCCCTACCAGGTCCAGCGGCGCGGTAGCGGCGAAGGCTGCCAGCGGCGAAAGGGTCAGCAATAACGACAACGCGATAGACGACTTTTTCATGGGACGATTTCCGCTCTGGGTTTGTTTTAGGTCTGGGCAGTGGTTTGAGGGTGCGTTGCAGTTAGCAGCGTGCGCCCGATGAAATCCTTCGGCCCCGTGACGCCCGGCAAGGTGAAGAAGTACCCGCCACCGACCGGCTTTAGGTATTCCTCCAGGGGCTCGCCGTTGAGCCGGGTTTGCACGCTGATAAAGCCTTTCTCCAGGTCAGCCTGGTAGCAGATGAACAACAGCCCCATGTCCAGCTGACCGTTTTTGTTGACGCCGTTGGAGTAGTTGAACGGCCGGCGCAGGATCAGGTTGGCCTGAGTCTGCGGGGTGCGCGGGTTGGCCAGGCGGATGTGGGCATCGAGCTTGGTCACTTTGCCTTCGGGGTCCTTGCTGTAGTCGGGCACCTGGGTCTCTTTGTCGCCGTCCATGGGCGCACCGGTCGGCTTGATGCGGCCGATGATGCTCTCCTGTTCTTGCAGCGGGGTACGGTCCCAGCGCTCGACGAAGTTGCGGATGATGCGCACGGCCTGATAACTGCCGTTGGCCGCCCAGGCCGGTTCGTCGCTGCCCGGTTGTACCCACACAATCTGGTCCATGGCCTTGGCATCGTTGGAGTTCGGGTTGGCCGAACCGTCACGAAAACCCAGGAAGTTGCGCGCGCTCTGCGCAGGCTCGCCGGGTTTGCTCGGCGCTTGGGGCGGCACGCTGCCTTCCTGCTTCCAGCGCACCAGCAGCAAGTCCGGAAGATTCTTCACGATGTCGCGCAGGGCGTGGATATTGGTGTCCGGCGTGTTGGAGCTCAATTGCAGGCTCAGGTCGCCGTGGCACTGCGCCGGTTCCAGTGCATCGTTGGGGAAGCCAACCATGCGGCTCAGGCGCTTGGGCTTGACTGCGGTGAGGCCGAAGCGCTCATCGAACAGTGATTCTCCGACGGACACGGTAATGGTCAGGTTGTCCGGCGTGACCACCGGGCCGAGGATGCCGGAGTCGGTCGGCGGCAGTTTCGGATCGACTTGCGGCACGGTGCCGCCGGTCATCAGGAAAGCGATGCGTTCGTTCAGGGTGCGGAACAGGCGCTCCAGGTCTTCACGATCACTGGCCAGCACATCGAACGCCACGAGCATGCCGCAGGCTGGGCGCGGCGTGACGATACCGCTCTGGTGCTTGCCAAAGAAATCGTGGTGGTCCTGGGTCTTGTCGCTGCGCGGTGCGGTGGTGACTTGCTCGGCGGCCATGGCCGGGCAGGTCAGGGTGCTGCCGGCAATGGCGGCGCCGGTGGCGGCCATGCCCAGCAGGACACGGCGGCGAGTAAGGTCAAATTGTTCTGAATCACTCATGTTTGCGGTCGTCTTCACTGCAGGCCGGAGAGGCCAAGGGCGGGGTCGATTCCATCGAGTGCAGCGGCCAGAGCCTTGGCCTTGTCGGCGATCTGCTCGCGCTGATCGGCGGTTACGCTGTCGTAGCGGCGGTACTGGCCGTCGACTTTCAATTCGTTGAGTTGGCTGTCGAAGGCCGTGAGAGCGCTGTCGACTTTAGGCAGCAGGTCTGCGGCAGACTTGGTCAGCAAAGGGCGCATCAGGTCGACGACTTTGTGGGCGGCCTCCAGGTTGGCGGCGAAACCATTCAGGTCGACGTGGCTGTAGCGCTCTTCTTCACCGCTGATGGCACGTACATCGGCCAGGCTGTTGAGGTTGCGCACCACAATGCTGACCAACTGCTCCGGCGGCAGCGACTGGGCGAGCAGTTGTTGCTTGAGGGTGGTGACGTCGGTCAGCAGGCGCTGAGCAACCGGCGCCAAGCCATCGAGACTGCGTTGCTGGAACAGGCTGTATTCCAGGCGATGGAAGCCGCTGAAGGCCGGGTCCTGCTCGCGCTTTTCAAAGTAGTCGGCGCGGGCGTTGATCGCGTTGTCCAGCTCGGCCAGGCGTTGCGATGCGGGGGCCAGGCGTTGGTAAGCCTCGCGCGCCGGAACATAGAGCGCTTGAGCCTGGGCCAGTTCGCCGGCGTCGACGGCCTGTTGCAAGGCGGTGACGGCCTTGATCAATGCGCTGCCTTGGCTGCTCAGGTACACGCGGAATTCCGACAGTGGCCCGATAAACGCCACCATCGACGGCTTGGCCTTGGCTTGCGCATCGGACTCGGCGGTCGGCGTTACGTGCAAGGTGCCGCGCGGGTTGCTCAGCAGGCCGCAGGTGATCGCGTAGTCGCCGGGCAGCAGGTTAGCGTTGATCACCTGGCTCAGGCCGGGGGCGATATTTTCGCGCTCTTCGACCACTAGCACGCCGTCGAGGATTTCCCATTCCACCGCACGGTCGGAGCGGTTGATGATGCGAAAGCTGGCGCGGCCGGCGGGCACGGTCAGCTCATTCGGTTCGCAGGCGTGGCCATGGATGGTCACGGCGATTTCATTGTGGTTGGTCTGGCGCTTGCTGGCCGCCAGTTGCGAGGCGTAATAGAACAGGCCTCCGGCGGCGATCATCACGACCACCGAGCCCGCCACGGCCCAGCGCAGGGCGCGGGGTGGCGAGGACGGTTGAGGAGTAGGGTTGGACAAGAGGCGGTCCTTACTGGTTGGCAACAGAAGAAGGTGAGGCGGCAGGCTTGGACGGTGCGGTGGGCAGGAAGAACATCACCAGGGCCACCACCAGGTAAATCAGGTAGGCGCCGAGGGTGCTGATGGTGGGCGCTTCCTGATAGCCGAACATCCCGGCCAGCACCGAGCCCAACGGGCTGTCCATGGGCAGCGCGGCGCTGAAGTCGAACAGCACGGTTTGCAGGTGATTCCATACCCCCGCTTCGTGCAGGGCTTGCACCGAATTGGCCAGGATGCCGGCGGCCACCACGAGGATAAACAAGCCGGTCCAGCGGAAAAACGCGCCCAGGTTCAGGCGCATGCTGCCGGTGTAGATCAGGAAACCGACGATGATCGCCAGGATCAAGCCGAGCAGGGCGCCAATCGGCGCGCCTGGGCCTTCACTCTGTTGGAACACGGCCAGCAGGAAGAACACGGTTTCCAGGCCTTCGCGGGCCACGGCGAAAAACACCATGAGGATCAGCGCGGTGACCTGGTGCTTGGAACCGGCCAACGCGTGATCGAGAGATTCGTGCAGGGAATGCTTGATGGAACGCGCCACCTTGCGCATCCAGAACACCATGGAGCTGAGGATGCCCACGGCGACCAGGCCGACGATGCCTTCGAACAATTCCTGTTGTTTTTGCGGGAACTCGGCGCTGACCAGTTCCAGGCCACCACCGACCAACAGGGCCAGTGCGGCGGCGAGAAATACGCCGATCCATACGGCCGGCATCCACTGGCCGCGGCCGGTCTGTTGCAGGTAGCTGGCGATAATGCCAACGATCAATGCGGCTTCAATGCCTTCGCGCAGCATGATGAGGAAAGGAACGAGCATTCGGCACCGCGTGACAACTAGATAGGGTGCTAAGTTGTAACATAATGATACTCATTGCTAAACAACAATTCTTGACGTTTGCTGAACAGTGGCTGAACGGTGGTGGCAATGCGCATCCGCCCTTATGATGCGTGCCATTCTTTGCGCAGCTTTGGATACGCGGTCCACCATGTCGGAAAAAGACACCATCTCTATTCACCTTGTGCGCGAAGCCTTGCTGCAAAGCTGCGCGCCGGGGGCGACGAGTGCCGAAGTGCTGCACAAAGCCGGGATTGACCCACAGTGGCTGGCCGAGCCTGCCGCGCGGGTTTCGGCCACCACCTACGCACGGCTGTGGCGCCTTTTGGCACGGCGCACCGATGATGAGTTCTTCGGTATGGACCCGCGCAAGCTCAGGTCCGGCAGCCTGGCGTTTCTCTGCCGCGCTGCAATGGCGCAGCCAACGCTTGCCACGGCCCTGGAGGCCGGGCTGGAGTTCCTGTCACTGATGCTGGAGCGACTGCCCGCTGAGTTGGTGCGTCAACAAAGTCTGGCGGAGATCGTATTGGTCGAGCCCGAGGCTGAACCTAATCGGGCCTTCACTTACTTCACTTACTGGATGATCGTCCACGGTGTCGCGTGCTGGTTGGCAGGACGACGTATTCCAATCCTGGCGATTGAGCTGCGCTGCGCAAAGCCGGAATTCTGTGACGACTACCAGGTGATGTTTTCCGACAACCTGCGTTTCGACCGACCCCGCACGCGGATGATCTTCTCTGCCGACTGCCTGGACCTGCCGATCAAGCGCACCCCGGAAGAACTCAAGCGTTTCCTGGCCCATGCACCGGCCAATATCCTGGTCAAGTACCGCGACCCCGACAGCCTCGCCACCCGCATCAAGCACGACCTGCGCCAACTGCCCCCCGACACCTGGCCGGAAACCGAAGGCCTCGCGGTCAGCCTGTGCATCTCGGCCTCAACCTTGCGCCGTCGCCTGGCAGAAGAAGGGCAGACCTATCAGGGGCTCAAGGACAGCGTGCGTAAGGAATTGGCGATTGTGTGGTTGGCGGAGCCGCAGATCAGCTTTGCCGAGATTGCGGCGCGGCTGGGGTTTGCTGATACGAGTTCGTTTTATAAGGCGTTTCGTAAGTGGAGTGGGTCGAATCCGGGGCATTACCGGAGTTTGATTCTGGGTGAAGCTGGTTAATCAAGGACCAAAAAAAGCCCCGTGACCGAATGGATCACGGGGCAAAAAATTGGCTGGATGCGACCAACCAAAGGAGCTCTTTACATCACTTGGCGCTGGCGACCACCGTATCCGGCTTCCAACCACCACCCAGCGCCTTGTAGATCGCGACGATGCCGCGATACAAATCCACTTCGGCCTGGGCCTGGGAGTCTTCGGCGGCCAGGCGCTCACGTTGCGCGTCGAGCAATACCAGGAAGTCCACGGTACCTTCGCGATAGCGGATCGCGGCCAGGTCGGCGGCGGCGCGGCTGGATTCGCTTTGGCGGATCAGCGAAACCAAACGTTGCTGACGCTTGCCGTAGTCGCTGAAGGCGTTCTCGGACTCTTCCAGCGCCAACAACACTTGCTGCTCGTAGGTTGCCAGGGCGCCATCCGCCTCGGCATCGGCGCCGCGCAAACGGGCGCGCACGCTGCCCAGGTCGAAGGCTGCCCAGGTGATGCTTGGGCCCAGGGCCCAGGCATTCGCGGCGGACGAGCCGATCTGCGAGCCGCGCCCGGCGGTGAAGCCGAGGAACCCGCTGAGGCTGACCCGTGGGAACAGGTCGGCCTTGGCCACGCCGATACGCGCGGTGGCGGCGGCCAGTTTGCGTTCGGCGCTGAGGATGTCCGGGCGACGTTGCAGCAGTTGCCCTGGATCGCCGATCGGCAACGCCTTGGCAATCGCCGGCAGGTCTTTAGGGCCCAGGTCGACCGTCAGCTTGTCCGGACGCTGGCCGAGGAGGGTAGCGATGCGGTTACGCTCGCGCACTTGCTCGGCCTGTAGTTGCGGCACGCTGGCTTCGACTGCCGCGAGGCGTGCGTCGGCACGCTCCACGTCGAGTTGGTCGCCCACACCGGCATCCCGCAGGCTGACCGTGATGGTGCGCGATTCCTGCTGGTTCTTCAGGTTGTCCAGGGCAATGCGTTCACGCAGTTGCGCGCCACGCAGTTGGCCGTAGGCATCCACCAGTTCGGCAATCATGGTGACTTGCAGTTGGTACAAGTCAGCCTCGGCGGCTTGCTGGTCGGCGTCGGTGGCTTCCAGGTTGCGCTGGATGCGGCCGAACAGGTCCAGTTCCCAGGCCATGTCCAGGCCGAGGTCGTAACGCTCGGTCTTGACGCGGCTAGTGGTCTGGCCCGGGATCTGGCCTTTGCCCTGGTCACTGCTGACCCGGCTGGTGATGGTCGGCATGGCGTCATTGCTGGCGTCATCGCGGATCGCACGGGCCGCCCGTAGGCGGGCAAAGGCGACGCGTAGATCCCGGTTACCTTGCAGCGACTGGGTCACCAAACGGTTGAGGGTCGGGTCTTCGAACTGCTGCCACCAGATGCCTTCGAACTTGGCGTGGTCGTACTGCTTGGCATCGGCAGCGGCCGTGATGTTGGCCGCCTCCAGGGTCTGGGCTTTGTAGTCCGGGCCTACGGCACAGGCGCTCAGCGCCAGTACCAGCAAGCTCGGCAGGAATACTTTCACACTCATTGCTGTGTCTCCAGCTTCAAGGCCTTGGCCGCTTTGCGTGCCTCTTGGCGTTCCACATAGCGACGGATCAGTACGTAGAACACTGGCGTCAGCAACAGACCGAAGAAGGTCACACCGATCATCCCGGAGAACACCGCCACGCCCATGGCATGACGCATCTCGGCACCGGCACCGCTGGACAATACCAGGGGCACCACACCCATGATGAAGGCGAACGAGGTCATCAGGATCGGCCGCAGACGCAGACGGCAGGCTTCCAGTACCGCAGCGAGCGGGTCGAGGCCTTCTGCCTGTTTGTCCTTGGCGAACTCGACGATCAGAATCGCGTTCTTACACGCCAGGCCCACCAGTACGATCAAGCCGATCTGGGTGAATATGTTGTTGTCGCCACCTGAGATGATCACCCCGGTAATCGCTGACAGCAGGGTCATCGGTACGATCAGGATCACCGCCAATGGCAGGCTCCAGCTTTCGTATTGGGCGGCCAGTACCAGGAACGCCAGCAGTACGCAGAGCGGGAACACGAACAGTGCGGTGTTGCCCGAGAGGATTTGCTGATAAGTCAGGTCGGTCCACTCGTAGGTCATGCCGTTGGGCAGTTCTTCTTTCAGCAGTTTCTCGATTGCCGCTTCAGCCTGGCCCGAGCTGTAGCCCGGTGCAGCGTTGCCGTTGATTTCTGCGGTGATGAAGCCGTTGTAGTGCATCACGCGGTCCGGCCCGGAGGTGTCGCTGACCTTGATGAAGGTCGCCAGCGGGATCATCTCGCCTTTGTTATTGCGCACTTTCAGCTGGCCGATCTGGTCTTCGTCCAGGCGGAACTGCTGCTCAGCCTGCACGTTGACCTGGTAGGTCCGGCCGAAGCGGTTGAAATCGTTGGCATACAACGAGCCCAGATAGATCTGCAGGGTGTCAAAGATGTCGCTGATCGCCACGCCGTGGGTCTTGGCCTTTTCACGGTCGATGGCGGCATCGACCTGGGGCACGTTGACCGTGTAGCTGGTGAACAGGCCGAACAGTTCCGGCGTGGTGCGGCTCTTGGTGATGATGTTCTGCACTTCTTTGTACAGCTCGTCGTAACCCAGGTTGCCACGGTCTTCGATCTGCAGGCGGAAACCACCAATCGTACCCAGGCCCTGTACCGGCGGCGGTGGGAAGATCGCCATGTAGGCTTCCTGGATGCTGCTGTACTTGCCGTTCAGTGCACCGGCAATCGCTCCGGCAGACATGCTCGGGTCTTTACGCTCGTCGAACGGTTTCAAGGTCACGAACACGATGCCGCTGTTCGGGCTGTTGGTGAAACCGTTGATCGACAGGCCTGGGAAGGCCACGGCGGCTTCCACGCCCGGCTGTTTCAGCGCGATGTCGGACATGCGCTTGATCACGTCTTCGGTGCGGTCCAGGCTTGCGGCGTCCGGCAATTGGGCGAAGGCCACCAGGTATTGCTTATCCTGGGCCGGTACGAAACCGGTCGGGGTGTGGGCAAAACCGAACCAGGTCAGCACCATCAAGCCGGCATACAGGAACAACGCGATACCACTGCCGCGAATGACCCGACGCACGGTGCCGACGTAGCCGTGGCTGGCTTTGTCAAAGAAACGGTTGAACGGTTTGAACAACCAGCCACCGAAGAGCTTGTCGAGAACCTTGGAGAAACGATCCTTCGGCGCGTCATGGCTGCGCAGCAACACGGCGGCCAGGGCAGGGGACAAGGTCAGCGAGTTGAACGCCGAGATCACCGTCGAGATCGCAATAGTCAGGGCGAACTGTTTATAGAACTGTCCGGTCAAGCCGCTGATGAATGCAGCCGGGATGAACACCGCACACAGCACCAACGCGGTGGCGATGATCGGGCCGGTCACTTCGCTCATGGCTTTTTCAGTGGCCGGGAACGGTTCCAATCCCAGCTCGATGTTCCGCTCGACGTTCTCCACCACCACGATGGCGTCGTCCACCACGATACCGATCGCCAGTACCAGGCCGAACAGCGACAGCGCGTTGAGCGAGAAGCCGAACAGGTGCATCACCGCAAACGTACCGATCAACGATACCGGCACCGCCACCAACGGAATGATCGAGGCGCGCCAGGTCTGCAGGAACAGGATCACCACCAACACCACCAGGATCAGCGCTTCGAACAGGGTGTGCACCACCGCTTCGATGGAGCCGCGCACGAAGATGGTCGGGTCATAGACGATGCTGTAGTCCATGCCTTGCGGGAAGCTCTTTTTCAGCTCTTCCATCTTGCCGCGCACTTCGTTGGAGATCTCGATCGCGTTGGAACCTGGGCGTTGGAAGATCGGGATCGCCACGGCCGGCTGGTTGTTCAGCAACGAACGCAGGGCGTATTGGCTGGAACCCAGCTCAACCCGTGCGATGTCTTTGAGGCGGGTGATTTCACCGTTATCGCCGGAGCGAATAATGATGTTCTCGAACTCTTCCTCGGTCACCAGGCGACCTTGGGTGTTCACCGACAACTGGAACGCGGTAGCGGTCGGGGCAGGTTGTGCACCCAGGGCACCGGCGGCCACTTGACGGTTCTGCTCACGGATTGCCGTCACCACGTCAGTGGCCGTCAGGTTGCGCGAAGCGGTCTTGTTCGGGTCCAGCCATACACGCAGGGAGTAGTCGCCCATACCGAACAGTTGCACATCACCCACACCGCCCAGACGCGCCAGCTCATCCTTCACGTTGAGCAAGGCGTAGTTGGACAGGTAGAGCATGTCGTAGCGCTGATCCGGGGAGGTCAAGTGCACCACCATGGTCAGGTCGGGGGAGGCCTTGTCCACGGTGATACCGATGCGCGTCACTTCCTCAGGCAGTTTCGGCTGAGTCCGAGTCACGCGGTTTTGCACTTGCACCTGCGCGTTGTCCAGGTCGGTGCCCAGGGCGAAGGTGATAGTCAGGGTCAGCTTGCCGTCGGCGGTCGACTGCGAGGACATGTACAACATGTTCTCGACGCCGGTGATCGCCTGCTCCAGCGGCGCGGCCACGGTTTCACCGATGACCTTGGGGTTGGCGCCCGGGAAGTTGGCACGTACCACGACGGTCGGCGGCACCACTTCCGGGTATTCGCTGATCGGCAATTGGAACAGCGAGATCGCGCCGGCAATCAGGATCAGCAGCGAAAGCACCGCTGCGAAGATCGGCCGCGAAATGAAGAACTTGGAAAAATTCATCTTGAGTCGTATCCCTTAACCGCGTGGAGTCGCAGCGCTGGCAAGTTTCGGCGCGGCTTTATCCGGCGTTACTTGTTCCAGGTTGCTGGCTTCAAGCGCTTGTCGTTGTTGGGCCAAGGCGGCGAGGGTTTCCTTGCTGGCCATCGGAATGGTTTCCGGAGCGACCGGCGATCCTGGGCGCACGCGTTGCAGGCCCTTGACGATGATGGTGTCTTCTTTATTGAGGCCGCTGCGCACGATGCGCAAGCCTTCGATTTTCGGCCCCAGTTCTACCGAGCGATACGCCGGCTTGTCGCCTTCCATCACCAGTACGAACTTCTTGCCGAGGTCGGTGCCGACGGCTTCGTCGTTGATCAACACGGCGGAGTAGGTGCCGCTGCCGACCAGCTTCAGGCGGGCGTACAGGCCAGGGGTGTATTCGCCCTTGCTGTTGTCAAACACGGCGCGACCACGGATGGTGCCGGTGGCCGGGTTGACCTGGTTGTCGACGAAGTTCATCTGGCCCAGGTGCGGGTTGCCGGTTTCGTTGGACAGGCCCAGGTACACCGGGGTGGTCGCACCGCGACGGCCTTGGCGAGCCAGTTCGGTGTACTTGAGGAACACGCGTTCATCGGCATCGAAGTAGGCGTAGACCTTGTCGGTGGAGACCACACTGGTCAGCGCGGTGACATCAGCGGTCACCAGGTTGCCGGCGGTGATTTCGGCACGGCTGACACGGCCGCTGATCGGCGACGTGACGCGGGTGAAGCTCAGGTTCAGCTTGGCCAGGTCCAACTGCGCCTGGATCCCGGCGACAGCGGCGCGGGCTTCCTGAGCGGCGGTGGTGCGCGAGTCGGCCAGTTCGGCGGAAATCGCATTGCTCTGGCGCAGGCGTTCGCCACGCTGGGCTTCGTTATCGCTACGGGTGGCGGCGGCGCGGGTTTGTTGCAACTGAGCTTCAAGGCGACGCACTTCAGCCTGGAACGGACGCGGGTCGATCTGGAACAGCAGGTCGCCTTTCTTGACCAAAGCGCCTTCGGTGAAAGCGACTTGGTCAATCTGGCCAGAGACCCGAGGACGGATCTGCACGGTTTCCGGGGCTTCCAGACGACCGGTGAACTCATCCCACTCGTTGACCGGTTGTTCCAGCACCTTGGCCACGCTGACTTTGGCAGCTGGCATGGCGGCCGCTTGTTCCGGGGTCTTGCCGCACGCGCTCATCACCACCACGGCCAAAATCGCCAGGGGGAAGCGCAAATGTTTGAGTGACTGTTCCATGAGGTGCATCCGCCAATGTATTTGAGATGGGCGGATCATGCGCGGCGATGTGCTATGTCACGAATCGAATGAAGCAAAGGTAACTATCATTCGGAATGATATAAGCGCGAGATTAGCCCTCTAGCATGGGGGTTTCGTTAGGGGGCTATCAATAGGCGTGATGACAAAGGACCGTTGCATGGACTGCAAGGAACTCGCGCGCTCGCCGGTGTTCTCGCGAGCGCGCCTTGATTATGCGGCCCTTGTGGCGACGTGTCGGCCAGGGATCGCAGCAATCAATTCACGGGTGTATTCGTTGGCGGGGTGGTTGAAGATCCGTTCCACGCTGCCTTGTTCGACTACCTTGCCATTGCGCAACACCAGCACCTCATGGGCAAAGTTGGCCACCACCGAGAGGTCATGGGACACCAGCACATACGCAATGCCCATCTCCCGTTGCAACTCTTCCAACAAATCAAGAATGTGCGCCTGCACCGAGACATCGAGTGCACTCACCGGCTCGTCGAGCAGCAACAGGTCCGGCTTCAACGCCAGGGCCCGGGCGATGGCGACGCGTTGGCATTGGCCGCCGGACAATTCGCGTGGCAGGCGGTCCAGGTAGCTGGCTGGCAGGTGTACGCGGGAAATCAACTCGCGGGCGGCCTGTTCCAGCGCGGGTCCCTTGAGCAGCCCGAATGACACCAACGGCTCGACGATGCTATCGAACACCGTGAAACGCGGGTCCAGCGCGGCAAATGGGTTTTGTTGCACCAGTTGCAGGCGCTGGCGCAGCGGGCGGAAGTCGCGCCAGCTCAGGTGCGTGACATCCTGTTGTTCGAACCAGACCTGGCCTTGGCTCGGTTTCTCAAGGCCCAGGGCGATGCGCAAT
This sequence comes from Pseudomonas sp. MYb541, assembly GCF_037479595.1. Lineage (NCBI taxonomy): Bacteria > Pseudomonadati > Pseudomonadota > Gammaproteobacteria > Pseudomonadales > Pseudomonadaceae > Pseudomonas > Pseudomonas sp. MYb541. Next base: position 40,032 of record NZ_JBBGYS010000005.1, read on the forward strand.
GCGGTGCTTTTGCCCGAGCCTGATTCGCCGACGATGGCCAAGGTCTGGCCGGGGTACACCTGAAGGTTGAGCTCTTCCAGCGCCACGAAAGTCGAGTGCTCACCCTTTACCTTGGGCAGCGCAAAGGTCTTGCCGACGTTTTTCAGGCTCAGGATGGGGGGCTGCGTCGGATCAACCCGCACCAGCGGTTCGCGACGCTTGGCGAACGCGGGCGCGGCGGCGATCAGTGCGCGGGTGTAGTCGTGTTGCGGCGCGTCGAGAATCTGCCGCGGCGCGCCCTGTTCGACCAGTTCGCCTTGTTGCATCACCAGGATCCGGTCGGCGCGGTCGCTGGCCACGCCGAGGTCGTGGGTGATGATCAGCAGCGAAATCCCACGCTCGCTGACCAGGCGTTGCAGGTGGTCGAGGATCTTGCGCTGCACGGTGACGTCGAGGGCGCTGGTGGGCTCGTCGGCGATGATCAGGCGCGGGTTGCCGGCCAGGGCAATGGCGATCAACACGCGTTGGCGCATGCCGCCGGACAGTTCATGGGGATACTGGCGTGCGCGCAGCACGGGCTTGTCGATACCTACCTGTTGCAGCAGCTCGACAATGTCTGCATCCACAGCGGGGTAGCGTTTGCCCTTGGCCAGAATCAGCGCCTCGGCGATTTGCTGGCCCACGCGCAGCGTGGGATTGAGGCTGACCATCGGGTCCTGGGGCACCAGGCCGATGGTGCGGCCGCGCAAGGCACGCTTTTGGCGTTCACTGGCGTGGGTCAGGTCCTGGCCGTCTACCCACAGTTGGCCGGCGGTGATCTGCGCACTGTCCGGCAATAGACCCAGGATAGCGTTGGCCAGGGTCGACTTACCCGAGCCGGACTCGCCGACAATCGCCACGGTCTCGCCCTGGGCGACGCGCAAGGACAGGCGATTGACCGCCGTGTTGCCGTGCCGATAGCGGACACTGAGTTGGCGAATATCCACTAAAGCATTCATCGCTGGGTTTCCTCGAAGGTGCGGGCGATATGGTTGAGACTGAACACCACGGCCACCAGGAACAGGCCTGGTAGCAGGGACACCCACGGGGCGGTGATCAGGAAGTGTCGGCCATTGGCAATCAGCGTGCCCCATTCGGCGGCAGGGGGCACCGCGCCAAAACCGAGGAAGCTCAGCCCGGCAGTCGCCAGGATCGCAGCGCCAAAGTCGAGCGTCGCCAACACCGCCACCGGGCCCCAGGCATTGGGCAGGATGTGGCGCAGCAACGTACGCCCCCAACTTGCACCGCCCAGGCGCGCGGCTTCCACATAGGGCAAAGTCTTGACCCGTAACACCTCGGCGCGGGTGGTGCGGGCGAACCCCGGAATGATCCCGACGCCCACCGCGATGGCCACCGGTACGGTGCCGAAGCCGATCGCCGTGACAATCGCCAGGGCCAGCAGCACGCCGGGCAAGGCCAGCAGGACATCGACGAAGCGCATGATCACCGAGTCGATACGCCCGCCGGCAAAACCCGACAGAATGCCCAGCCCTAAGCCGCCCAATAGGGCGATGCCGACGGCCAGCGAAGCGGCCAGCATCGACAGGCTCGAACCATAAACCACCCGGGTAAATAGGTCGCGGCCCAGTTCATCGGTGCCAAACCAGTGGGTGAGGTCTGGCGCGCGTAGCTTTTCGACAGGCGAGGTGGCGTAGGGGTCATAGCTGCTCAGCACGTGTGGCGCCACGGCTGAAATCAGTGCGAACAGCACCAGCAACAGTGCCAGGCTGAAACCAGGCCGTCGCAGCAAGGGCAACAACACTGCCGTCGCGCGCTGCCATCGGCTGCGGCGACGCCACAGCGGTTGGCTGGCCGTAAGGGAGGTACTGCGCAGATTCTGCTCAAGGATGGTCATGGTCTAGGACACCTTTGGCGTGTGGGAGATGCGCGGGTCGAACCAGGGGTAAAGCAGATCGACCAGCAGGTTCACCAATACAAAGGCCGCAGCCGACACCGCGACGATGGCCAGCACCACCGGGATATCCTGGCGCAACACGGCTTCCTGGGCCAGCCGGCCAATGCCGGATCGCGCAAAGATGGTCTCCACCAGCACCGCGCCGGACACCGTATTGCCGACCTGTAAGCCGATCAGGGTCAGGATCGGCAACGCGGCGTTCTTGAACCCATGGCGCGCCTGCACCTGACCCCGGCTGAGGCCTTTGGCGTAGGCGGTGGTGATGTAGGACTCTTTCCAGACACCCTGAAAACTGCGTTGCAATACCTGGGCGTACACCGCGGCACTTGGAATGGCCAGGGTCACGGCCGGCAGCACCAAGCTTTCGAAGCCCCGGCTGCCGGTGGCGGGAAACCAGCCCAGGCCAAAGGCAAACACCTGGATCAACAACAACCCCATCCAGAACACCGGCACCGAAAAGCCCAGAGACGGCAAGCGCGTCATCGCTTTCTTCAACGGTTGCCAGCGGATATAGGCGGTCAGGTAAGCCAGGCCAATGCCGCCAAGCAACGACAGGAAGATAGCCAGGCCCGCCAGGGACAAGGTTTGCGGCAGGCGTTCAACCAGTAGTTCGGCCACTGGACGGTTGAGGGAAAGTGACTGGCCGAAGTCACCGCGAACCGCCCCCCACAACAAGTCGAAATACTGTTCGAATACACCCTTGTCCAAGCCGTAGTAAGCCCGCGCCTTTGCCAGGTCTTCCACCGACAGCGCGTCAGCCTCCATGCCTGAGGCGCTGAGCATCAGTGACAGCGTGTCGCCCGGCAGCAGATAAAGGATGAAATACGTGATGCTGTAGGCACCCCACAACACCAGGAGCGCCTGGCCGACCCGACTGATCAGGTAGCGGCTCATGGTGTGCCGATCTCGATATCACCCAACAGCGCAAAACCCTCGGCGGTCCAGCGGAAATTTTTCACCTTGGGCGAGGTTGCCGCCTGCCACACGCGCTCGTAGATCGGGAACGCCGAGCTTTCGTCAATCAGCAGGTCTTGTAGATCGCCATAGGCGGCCGCGCGCTGCGGGGTCTGGGTGGCGGTGATGCCGGCATCAAACAACGCCTTGGCTTTATCCAGTACCGCCGGTTCGAAGGTGTTGGTCGCCACGGTGGAACTGTTGGCGCTGCGCGGATCGAGGATGGTTTGCAGGATGATCGGGTCGGCGCGGGTCATGTAGTTGATGGTCAGGTCGTAGTTGCCGGCGGAGTTGTTGGCGACCCATTCGGCGCGGGTGACCACGCTGAGTTTCAACTCGATGCCGACCTTGCGCAGTTGGTCCTGGATCAGCACGTCGCCGGCAGTCTCGGCCGGGCTGATGTTGTAGCTCAGGCTCAGGCGCTTGCCGTTTTTCTGCCGGTAGCCGTCCGCGCCCTTGGCCCAGCCGGCCTGGTCGAGCAGGCGCTCTGCACCGGCCGGGTCATAACCGAGCTTGGCGGCCTGGCTTTTGACATACGGCGTGGTCACATCAAACACGCCGTCCACCACTGGGAATTCGGCGTTGTACACCGTGCTGGCGTAGCTCTTGCGATCAATCGACTTTTGCACGGCCAGGCGCACGTGTTTGTCAGCCAGCAGGCGCTCGCCACGGGTGTTGGGGAAGAGGTTGAGCGCAGGGCCCGGCAACGAACGGCTCTGGATCGTCGCGCCCTTGGACTGAAACAGCTTCAGGTCAACTTCGGAGAACGGGTTGCGCGGCCACAGGATGTCGGCCTTGCCTTGCAGGAACAGGCCGTTTCGTACGCTTTCCTCGGGGATGTAGCTGATGTCTACCGCGTCCAGGTGCGCTTCGCCCTGGTTTTTCATATTGGCCGAAGCCCAGGCGTAGCCCTTGCGCTTGGTCAAACGTGCGCCGACTTCCGGCGTGTAGCTGGTCAATACGAACGGCCCGGTGCCGATGATCTTGCCCAGGGAACGCTCTTTCACCGTCAGTGCGTAGGAGGCGGGCGCGAGGATCGCCAGGTTGGTGGTGGAAGTCGCCTGCAGGAAACCCGCGTTGGGCTTGGACAGCACCAGCTTGACGGTGAAGTCATCGACCACTTCGGCATGGTCGTAACCTGCCAGGTAGGTGGCGCCGAAGGTGGCGGGTAGCTCGGTGGCCAGCGCTTTGTCGCTGTCGAACGCGGTTTTCACCGCCTTGGCATCGAAGCGCTCGCCATTGCTGAAGGTGACGTCCTCACGCAGGTGGAAGGTATAGGTCAGCGCGTCGTCACTCATCTCCCAACTTTTGGCCAGCCAGGGGATGATCTTGCCGGTCTCCGGGTCCTGGTCGGTCAAAGACTCGGCGACATTGCGCAACAGCACGCGGTGTTCCAACCAATACACCTGGAACGGGTCGACGCTGACCAGGGTGGTGTTGTCGCCAAAAAACGCGATGTTCAAGGTTTTGCCCGCCTGGGTGTCAGTCCCGGGCGAGCAGGCGGCGAGGCTCAGCGCCAAGGCGCAGGGGGCCAACAGACGGCTCATCAAGTTGGAGGTATTCAATGGGGTGCCCTCAGGTGGCGTTTGGATCAGAAGTCGTAGGCGAGCTTGGTGTACCAGTAGCCGCCGCCGGGGTAGAACGGCGGGTTGCCATAGGCGGCCAGGCCGAGGTTGCTGTACACCGCGTGCTTGTCGGGGCGTACGTCGAAGATGTTGGTGCCGCCGATGCTGACGGTGAGGCTGTCGACGAAGGTGTAGCTGATGTCCAGATCGGTGATCCACTTGGCGCCGAAGCTGCGGTCGCCGCTCGGGTTGACCGCCAGTGTCTTGACCGCGCCGTAACGGGCGGTTTGCAGGTTGACCGCCAAGTCCTCGACCTTCCAGTTGGCGCCCAGGATCCATTTGGTCTTGGGTGACGCGTCGGTCAGGTCGCCTTCACGGTCACGGCCCACCAGGGTCACGCCTGAACCGGCCAGCGCACCCGGCGTGTCACGTGTGCCTTCGATGGTGGTCTTGTTCCAGTTGAATCCCAGGCTCCAGCGCACATCGCCCCAGGCGTCCAGTGGCGTGGTGTGGTCGGCGACCACGTCCAGGCCCTTGGTGCGGGTGTCGAACGCGTTGGTGTAGTAGTTGACCCAGGTGCCAGTGGGCACGCCTTGGGCGGCGAGGATGGCGTTGATCGCGCCGTTGCCACGGTCGTAGATATTGCTGGTCAGGGCGATGCGGTCGTCGATGTCGATCAGGTAGGCATCGGCGGTGATGCTGGTGCGTGGCGCCGGTTGCCAGGTCAGGCCCAACCCGAGGTTGCGCGACTTCTCCGGCTTGAGGTCATCGCCACCGAGGGCTTTGGCCAGGTTGCTGCCGGACGGGGTCAGGCGGGTTACGGCTGGCACCACGTTGCCGTTCGCATCGATGGCCACACGGTTATCGGCCACGGTGTAGCCGATCTGGGTCAGGGACGGTGCACGGAAACCGGTGCCCACGGTGCCGCGCACGGCCACGGTGTCGGTCAATTCATAGCGTGAGTTCAGTTTCAGGCCGAAGGTGTTGCCCGAGTCATCGTCGTAATGTTCCACGCGGCCGGCGACGTCGAGGAACCAACGGTCGGTGAGGTCGAAACCCAGGTCCAGGTAACCTGCGTAGTTATTGCGGATCAGGCTCACTTCGTCTTCCGGGCGAATCGTCACGGCGGCCTGCGCGCCGGAAGCGGCGGGGTAGGTGCCGGTAATATAGGCCTCGCGGTCGCCAGCGAACGTACTGAAATGCTCCCAACGATGCTCCAGGCCGGCCGAGACCTGCACCGGCGACGTCAGGTTGAACAGGCTGTCGTAGCGGCGGGTGAAGTCCAGGTTGTTGACCCATTGCTCGAAGCGGAAGGTCGCCAGGTTATCGAACTTGGTCGGTGACGCTGTGCCCAGCGATGGGTTGATGTTGAGGTCGCTGGAGTGGTGCACGTTGTTGCGTCCGTAGGTGGTGCTGAGGTCCCAGTTCCAGTCGGCCACCAACCCCTTGCCGCCGAACAGCAGTTGGTAGTCGCGGTCCTTGATGTTATTGAGCGGGAAGTAACCGTCCGGAAAAACCTCGGGCACTGCGGCCGTGCCGGTGGGCAGGCGGAAGTAGTTGGCGGCCTCGGCATCGCGTTCGCCGTAGGTGGAGAACGAATACAGCGTCAGGTCTTCCAGCAGCAGTTCGGCGTTATAGGCCAGGTTGAAGGCCTTGAGATCCGGGTCGCCGTTCTTGATCGCGACGCGATCCCACGCAGCTTCCTTGGCCGGGTCGCTGAACGCCCGCACGCTGCTGTCCGCCTTGTCGTTCCAGGAAGCGCTGCCGCGTTTGCGCGCATCGGCCGAGAAGTGGAAAAAGCCGCCCTGGCCCAGTTCGAAGCCTTGGTCACCCGCGACCTTGATGGTCTCGCCCTGGCCGGAATAGAGCTGGCCGTAACTGGTTTCCAGGTGGCCGCCACTCTTGGTGTTCTTGAGGATGATGTTGATCACGCCCGCCACCGCGTCGGAGCCGTATTGTGCGGCAGCGCTGTCTTTGAGCACTTCGATATGGTCCACCGCGCTGACCGGGATCAGGTCGATGTCAACCGCATTCGCGCCACTGTTGTCGATCGAGCCGCGCTGTCCCGTCGCGCCGTTGTGGCGGCGCTTGCCGTTGACCAGCACCAGCGTGTAGGCCGGGCCGAGGCTGCGGTTGCTCAGGGGACGTGTCACTGAGTTGTAGCCGGCGATGTTGGTGCCGAAGTTGAACGATGGCAGCAGCTTGGCAATTGCCTCGGACAGCTCGGCGCGACCGGTCTTGAGCAGTTGGTCGCTGTTGATCACATCGATGGGCGCCGGGCTGTCGGCCACCGTGCGCTCCTGGCCGCGCAGGCCGGTGGAGATCACCGTCACGGTGTCGAGCTTGGCGTCTTCAGCGAAGGCGGGCGCCGCTGCCATCAGCATGGAGCTGGCCAAGAGTGACAGGTGAAATTTGTTAAGGGAGGTGGGGAGTGCGATGTCTGGCATGTAGGCGACCTGGGGGATAGGGAATACGTCCTCCGCCAGGTATGGGGTCGGTCTGTGAAGCGAAGATAATCCTATAAAAAACCTGAGTGAAAGGCTATTTTGGAATAAGCTAATTATCAGTTAATATTATTTAATTTAACCGTATGATTAACTGTTTTTATTATGTGTCAGGGCGGGCACAGGATTCATAGGTAAATATCGTCTACATTCCTAGGGTAGTTCCCATCTGGAGAAGACGACCATGTTCAAATCTCGCATGTTGGCAGTTGCATTGACCGGCACTGTTTTGCTTATGGGCTCGGTGGCGACTGTAGCCGACCCTGGCAACGGCAAGGGTCAAGGCCACGCAAAGGGCAACGCACAAGGGGGCCAAGGTCATAAGGGCAAGGGCTCCGACGTAGATGATTGGCAGCGCGGCCCCAGCATCGACCGGGGCAGCATCCTGGGTGTGGTCGGAGGCTATCGTGACTATTGGAGCCCAGGCCCATCACTGCCGCCTGGGATACAGAAGAATCTGGCGCGAGGAAAACCTATGCCTCCGGGCATTGCCAAGAAGTTGGATGGTCGCTTGCTGGGCAGGTTGCCACATTACGACGGCTATGAGTGGCGGCAGGCGGGTACGGATTTGATCCTCGTCGCCATTGCTTCCGGCCTCATTTATGAGGTGCTCAATGGTGCTTTCGATTAGGGTCGGGATGGAGATCAGGTAACAATGCCTGCTCCATGCTGGCAAGCTTGATTTGGGTTTCCTCATATTCATCGGCTGGCCTAGATCCATGAACGATTCCGCACCCCGCGAACAAATGACAGTGTCGTGGGGTCATCAGCGCCGAGCGCAGAGCGACCAGGAAATCCCCATTGCCCTGTGAATCCATCCAACCCACCGGCGCTGCATACCAGCCTCGGTCGAAGCCTTCGTGGCGACGGATGAAATCCATGGCGGTCGCACTTGGCAATCCACCCACTGCTGGCGTTGGATGCAGCGCGTGGATGCCGTCCAGCAAACGCTTGTCTGGGTTGAGTTGCGCCATGATCGGCGTGCTCATGTGCTGCACGTTGGTCAGCTTCAGCAGGTGGGGGGATGACGCGGCCTGGAGGTTGCTGACTTTTCCGTCCAGGGCTCGGGTAATGGTCTGCACCACCAGTCGGTGTTCATGTTGCTCCTTGGGATCGGCCAGTAGCCGTTCACCGATAACGTGATCCTCGTCGGCCGTAATGCCTCGTCGTGCGCTGCCTGCCAGGGCGTGGGTGGTCAGGCGACCCGCCTGACAACTGAGCAGTCGTTCGGGGGTGGCGCCCATGAAGCAATGCTCGCCACGGTGCAGCGCGAACAGGTGGGAGGCGTTGCGTCGTGCATGCAGGCGCTGCATCACTGAACCACTGTCGAGGGGCGCGTCCAACTGGTACTCGATATGCCGCGCCAACACTACTTTGTTCAAGTCACCGCGTGAAATGGCCTGCAACGCTATATCGACCTTACCCTGCCATTGTGGGGAAGGCAGCGCATTGCGTTCGATAACATCGGGCGCAGTGGCCGTCGCGGCGGGAGGGTTGAGCAGTTGCGCATAGGCCGCGATGCTGTCGCGGGCCAATGCCTGCGGGTCGCTGTCGGGTTCGACCACTTGCTGGCAGCGTAGCCAGCAGCCGTCGGTGTCTTCGCTGAGCAGCCAATGGGCCAGATGAAAACTGGCGTCAGCGAAGGCGGCCCAATGCGGTGCGCACGGCCGTTGCTCGTCGAAGCGCATGCCGCCCAGCAGCAAGGGTGCCTTGGGCCCATCGATCACCGCGTCGGCGCACAGGGCGAACCATTGCCGGTCGACGTCGAGCATGCGCTGGGGGCCGCTGGCCTCGATCTGCCAGGCGCAGCCCAGGCCGAACAGTGTCAGGTCTGGCGAGTGCGCGCGCCAGAAGAAACCCTGCCGGTGGGCTTCGTAAAGGGCCAGGGCCTCCAGCGTCGGCGCGCGGTGTGAAGAAACGGCGATGACTGGCCGTTGATACGCGACCGCACGCTGGTGCGCGGTCTGGAATACCTTGAGCAACGCGTCCAGGTTCATACCACCTTGCTCTTTTTCTGCAACCAGAAGGCGGTCTGCTCGGCGATGTACCAGTGGATGATCTGGTTGAACAATCCCTCGATAAACTCTCCGTCCAACCCAGCCTCCTGCGCCCATTGCCGGCGTTGCGGCAACATCGCCGCGACACGTTCCGGGGCGGCGATGCTGGCCTGGTCGGGCTTGAACGCGGAGGCGGCCTTGACGTACTGCATGCGCAGGCCGAGGGCTTCGATTATCTGCTGGTCGAGGCTGTCTATGGCTTCACGAATGTCCGAAAGGCCAGTGCAGTGTTCCGGGGTTTTCATACCGAGTCTCCCTGTAGGTAGGCAGTGCGTTGCAACAGGTGATGGATCACCGGTCGCGGCTGATGCTTGAGGTAAAAGTGGTCGCCGTCGAACAGGCGGATATCCGGGGTGTGGTCGCTGAGGTCAGCCCAGGCACGGGCCTGCTCAAGGCTGACTTCGGCGTCATCGCGGGCCAGCAGCACGTCGAGTGGCGCCGACAAGCGGGTAAGCTGCTGGGGGCGCCAGGTTTCGATGGCCTGGTAGTCGCTGCGCAGGGTTGGCAGGAACAACGCACGCAATTGGGGCTTGGCCCACAGGCCGGCAGCGTCGGCGTCCTGGCGCAGGATGTCGGCGATCAGCGCGGCGTCGTCCTGGCGATGCAGGTCACTGTCTGGTTGCCGGTGTGGCGGCGCATGACCCGAGACGAACACATGGGCGGCGCCAGAGCCCGCCGCTTGCAGGCGCACTCCCACGGCGTAGGCGAGGGCGGCGCCCATGCTGTGGCCGAACAGCAGCAAAGGCCGGGCGGGCAACGTTTGCAGTGCTGCGCCAATGTGCCCGGCGAGACTATCCAGGCAGGGGATATGCGTTTCGTTGAAACGCTCTTCGCGTCCCGGAGATTGCACGGCCAGCAGGTCGATATCCCCCGGCAGGTGCGCCAGCCACGGACGGAAAAAACTCGCGCTGCCCCCGGCATGGGCCAGGCACACCAGGCGTGCCCGCGCCTGTTGGCTTTCTCGCAGCACGCGCAGCCATGGCGATGCAGCGCCGCTCATAGCGCCAGCACCTGTTCTGCCAGGGCCTTGCGGTTGACCTTGCCGAGGCGCGTCAACGGGAACTCGCGCAGCACCTGCAAGCGATCCGGCAACTTGTAGGCGGCCAGCCCACGTTCGCGCAGCCAGGCGTTGATCGAGGCCAGGTCGAGTCGCTCGCCGTGGGCCAGCACACAGGCGCAACTGCGCTCCCCGAGCAACTCGTCGGCCAGTGCCACCAGCGCCACATCGCGAATCAACGGGTGGCCGAGCAGCAGGTTCTCGATCTCTTCCACGGGGATTTTCTCGCCCCCCCGATTGATCACATCCTTGCTGCGACCCTCGACAATCAAATGCCCTTCGGGCAGGCGCCGCACCAGGTCGCCGCTGCGGTAAAAACCGTCGGCGGTAAACGCGCGCTGGTTCTGCTCGGCGGCGTTGTAATAGCCGCGAATGGTGTAAGGGCCGCGCACCAGCAATTCACCGACGGTGCCGGGGGCGACCGGCTGGTCGTCGGCGTCGACGATGCGGATCTCGTCGTCGGCGGTCAGCGGCAGCCCCTGGGTGTCGAACACCCGCGCCTGCGGATCATCCAGTGGCGTGAAGCACAGCAAGCCCTCGGCCATGCCGTACACCTGTTGCAGGCCGCAGCCCAAGACCGGGCGGATGCGTGCGGCGATCTCGGCCTTGAGCCGGGCGCCGCCGACCTGCAGCCATTGCAGGCTGCTCAGGTCGTTATCGGACCATTGCGCGACTTCCAGCCACAGCAACACCAGCGGTGGGATCAGGGCCGTGTGGGTGATGCGTTCGCGTTCGATCAGCTCAAAGGCGGTGTCCGGGCTCGGTTCCGGTGCCAGCACCAGGGTAGCGCCGACACTGAACACGCCCAAAGCACCGGGAGAGGCGAGGGGGAAGTTGTGCGCCACCGGCAGTGCGGCGAGGTATCGGGTATCGGCATCGAACCCACACGCCTGGGCGGCCAGGCGCGCATTGCATGCGTAGTCGTCATGGGTGCGCGGGATCAGTTTGGGCAGGCCGGTGGTGCCGCCGGACAACAGCAGCACCGCCACCTCCCGCGAATCCGGCGCAGGCAGTTCGCGCGGGCTGGCCACGCACTGCGCCAGCGGCACGAATTCCTCGGCGGCACCGACCACCCACACCTGTTGCAGGCTCGGCACTTGCTCGCGCAGCGTGCGCGCCAACGGGCGATAGTCGAAGCCCAGATGCTGATCGACAATCACATAGGCCACTGCCTGGCTGAGGTGTGCCAGGTGCGCCAGTTCATGTTCGCGATGGGCCGGCAGCGCAAACACCGGGATCACGCCCACACGCAGCAGGGCGAAGGTCAGGCTGAAGAACTCGGCGATATTCGGCAACTGCACCAGCACCCGCTGGCCCGCCACCAGCCCGCGCTCGGCAAGGCCGGCGGCCAGGCGGTCGGCCTCATGGTCGAGCTCGGCGTAGCTCCAGCGCCGCGAGCCGTCTACCAGCGCCTCCTTGTTTGGCGTGCGCCGGGCCTGCTCGCGCAGCAGTTCGCCCAGGGGCGCGCCGTGCCAGTAGCCTTGCTCGCGGTAGCGGCGAATAAAGTCGTCGGGCCAGTCAGTGCATCCATCAAGCATGGCAATCTCCTTGGGCAGTCGGGCAGCCCAGCAACTGGGCACCGTGCAGATTCAGCGGGTGCGCAAGGCCGGTGACTTGCACCGCCTGTACGCCGGTGTGCGTGGCCGGTTGCAGGCGCAGCAGCGGATCATCGCCGGCCAGCAGGTGAAGGGCGGCGTGATCGTCGGGGTGTACGCCCAAATGAATCGCGGCCAACCCGGTAGCGCCATTGGGGTGGACCCTGTGCGCCGGGTGCTGGGACGGTGAGTAGGGCGTGACCAGGAAGGGCAAGCGATCATGGCGCGGGTACACGAAACGAAAGCGCGTCTGACTGCCATCGGCGCAGGTGCGCCGCCAGTTCACCGTACGTCCCATGCTGACGCCGCAAGCCACCAGGCCCTTGAGGCGTGGCGCCAGGGCCGGGTCTTCGCACAGCAGGGCCAGGTCGCAGAAGCCTTCGCCCTGGGCGGCCCAACGCAACATGCGCCGCCCGGCCCCCCGGCCGGCCAGGCAGTCAATGGGCCACTTGAACAGCCAGGCATGGCGCGGCGTGGTCAGCAGTTCGATGATTGGCCCCTGGCTGAACCAGATGTGCGCGTGTTGTGCGCTGGCTTCAGCGGTGGCGTAAGTGACCTCGAAGCCGGCGTCGCGAAAATTCGCCACGGCCTGATGCAAGTCGCGCACCCACAGCAGCACATGGCTGCAGGCGGAAGAGGATTGGGCAGTGTTCAAAACGGCAGGGCTCCCAGCAGTTGGGCGGTGTCGTCACCGCAAGGGGGTTGTACGGCGTCGGCACGGGCATGGAGTTCGGCCAGTGACAGCGCACGTGGCACCCTGGGCTCGATCAGTTCGGGCATGCCGATCAGGCCGTTCATTTCGCGCCAGGCCATGGACACCTCGGTGGCCCACACGCCGCTGCGCAGGCGGCGTGCGGGGTCGTCGATGTCGCGACACAGTTCACCCAGCGCAAGGCTGACCGCGTCGGGCCAGAGCTGGTTGAACACCTGGTGATAGCTCGCTGGAATCTGCGGGTCGAGCACCACCATCGTCGGCCCGGCCAGGCGTTCGCTGCCTGGGCCGGCCATGATCAGGCGGTCGGTGTTGTCCCGTGGGGCATGCAGGCGCGGGTTCCACAGCACCGGGCCATGGGTGTCGCCCAGGCTCAGCACGCCGGCTTCGCAGCCCACTTCGAGGCGATGCAACAGGAAGGAATGGTTGTCCGGGTCCCGGGGGTGCACCTGGTTCTGGATGCGCAGGCTGATCGGCACACCGTTGAAACTCGCGTTGAGCCGCATGAAGGGTTGCGCCCCGACCCCGGCGGCTGGCGCCGCGAACACCCAGGGCCGCAGGCCACCGGCCAGGCGCCCGAGAATGTCCAGCAGCGGGTAAGCCACCTGGCTGTTGCAGGCCGCGTCTATGTACGCCAGCCCTTGCTGTTCGCGCAGGTACTCGGCCACGGCGAGAAAACGCCGGATCGCGAGGATGTTCGGGTACAGCGTGTTCACCGCGTAGGCTGCCTGGCCTTGACGAGCGGCCTGCATGCACGCCGCGATTTCGCGGTGGTGCACCGGGTGTTCCTGCAGCACGTGGATGCCGCGTCGCAGCAGTTGCTGGGCCAGCTCGCTGCCGGCGCCGCCTGTGGCACCGGAGCGTACCACCACGCAGGCGATGTCGACGTCATCCGGCACTTGCTCCACCGCCTCGTACAACGGTACGCCATAGTGCGCGGCGCAGGCGCGCGAGTAGGCATTGCCGCGCGACAGGATGCCCACCAGTTCATAGTCGGCCTGGGCGCGTGCCAGGGCTTGCAGGTAGATACGGCCAAACGCAGTGCCGGCGACGATCACGCGTTTGCGTGCAATGGGGCGGTTCATGACCAGGTCACCGGCAGGCAGTGGGCGCCGCGAAAGAACGTCGCGGTTTTCCATTGCACGTCGCCACAGCGTTGCAGGCTGGGCAGACGCACCACCAGGGCGTGCAGCGCCTCCTGCAATTCGACCCGCGCCAGGGCTGAGCCGATGCAGTGATGCAGGCCGTGGCCAAAGCCGAAATGGCCGCTGGCATCCCGTTGCAGGTCCAGCGCCTGTGGGTTTTCAAAGCGGGCCGGGTCATGGTTGGCGGCGCCGATCGAGGCGAACACCGCGTCGCCCTGGCGCACCAGGGTTTCACCGACCTGAATGTCTTCCAGCGCGTAGTGCACAAACATCGCCGCCGAGGCCAGCGGGATGTAGCGCAGCAGCTCTTCGACCGCCTGCGGTATCTGCTCGGGATCGGCCTTGAGCTGTTGCCACTGCGCGGGGTTGTCCAACAGCACCTGGATAAAGTTGGGGATCTGCGAGGCACTGCCTTCGTAACCGGCGACCAGGATCGCAATGCACAACAGCAGCAATTGCTCCTCGTTGAGGGACTCGCCCTTTTCGTCGGGCTGGGTCAGGGCGGTCATGAAGTCATCGCGTGGCGCGCGTCGACGTTCGGCCACCAGGTCTTTGATGTACGCGGCCAGTTCGCCCAGGTGAAGCTGGGTCTGATCCGCGTCTTCAGGGCGGGTCGACAGCAGGGAGTCGTTCCAGACCTTGAAACGGTCACGGTCCTGCACCGGCACACCCAGCAGCTCGCAGATCAGCGCCAGAGGCAACGGCAAGGCGTAGTCGTTGACCAGATCGGCCGGCGGGCCGGCGGCGAGCATGCGGTCGATCAACTGATGGGCGTAGTCGCGGGCGTGGGGACGCAGGGCTTCGACGCGGCGGCGGGTGAAAGCCTGGGCGGCGCGCGAGCGGATTCGCGTGAGTTGCGGCGGATCCATCATCACGATGCCACCGGCGATGCGTGGGAAGGCACGCGGGCTATCGTCGCGGCGAAACGCTTCGCTGCGACTGAAGCGCCGGTCGCCGAGCACCAGGCGTACGTCGTCATAGCGAGTAGCAAGCCAGGCGGGGGCGCCGATGGGCATCTGGATGCGCAACAGCCCCGGTGCCTGTTGGGCATGGCGATAGGGTTGCGCCAGCTTGAGGTCGGTGAAGCGGTTGAATGGGTAGGCCAGCGGGGTCATGGCAAGTCCTTGGCGGTGCTGAGGTCGGGCAAATGGTCGAGCAGCTCAAGCTGCAGTTCGGGGTCTTCCAGATGGGCCGCCAGTGCGGCGCGGCTCAGGCGTTGGGCCGGGACCTGGGCCACGAATACGCGATGGCCCAGGCGCGCCAGCGGGTGTGTGGCGGCGGGCAGGCTGCGGTTGCCGTGGAATCCGGCCCGCACCAATGCGCTTTGCCACTGCGACAGGTCGAGGAAGGTGGCGCTGCTGAGCTGGCGTTCGTCGCTGGCCTGGTTGAGCATGAAAGCCTGGGAGGCCATCACCCAGAATTCCTCCTGGGTCGGTTCGCTGAACACCAGCCAGCCGCCCGGCTTGAGCAAGGCGAGCAGGGTGGCCAGGGACCGCTCGGTGTCGCGGGCGGCATTCAGCACGCCCCCGGCAACGATCAGGTCCCAGCTCTGGCTGGGATAACCCTGGGCCAGGGCCGGGCGGTCGATATCGAACACGCCGTGACGTACCCATGGCCAGTCCTTGAGCCGCTCGGCGGCTTGCTCGCTGAAGTAGCGCGACACGTCGGTGCACAGATAATCCACGCTGGCATTCGCCAAGGCGGGCAACACCGCTTGGGTGGTGGACCCGGTGCCGGCGCCGACTTCCAGCACGCGCAGCGGCACACCGGCCGGCTGGCGTGCGGCCCAGGCGCCGATCCAGTGCGCGACGGCGCGGTGCTGGTATTGCGCTGCGAGGCTCTCGCGGTACAGCGCCGCCGCGCGCTCGGTGCGGCCTTCGGGAAACAACAGGTGCACCGCCGCACACTCACCGCGCATCAACAACGGCAACTGCCGCGCATTTTCCCGCGCATAGTCGAGGGTGCCGCTGCCGCCTGTGTTGCGTGCCCACTCCACGCTCAACTGGGCCCAGATACCTTCCAGGGCGATATCGCTCCAGGCATTCGCGTCGAGGGTGGGCTGCAACCGATCGGCGACGCGTTGCAACAGGCCTTGGGACTGCAGCACATCCAGCCAGCGCGCAATCAACGGCCGGTGACCAGGGGCAATGCCCGCCAGTGCCAGGCTGTGGGCCACGTCATTAAGCGGTGCCGGCAGCAACCCACACTGCTCAAGCCCATTGAGCATGGAGAGGAGCGCGACGTGACCCAGTCGATCATTGAGTCGCACCGACTCCACCAGTTGTGCAGGTTCAAAGGCTTGGTCGAGGGCGGTCTCGGTTGCGGCCAGGTGATCGTCCACCGGCCTGCTCGGGCAAGCATGCGGCACCACGAACAGCGTCTGGCCGTGCAGGGCAACGGCATTGACTTGAGGATGGCCCAAAGCGCGCTCACGCCAGCGTTGATGCGCCAGCTTGACGCTGGCCAAGTCGTGCCATTGCTGCGTGAAACCTTGCACGCGGCAATCGAGTTGCGCCGCGGCACGCTCCGCGAGCTGCCAGTCACCCGGGCGGTGGCTGACGAACAGCAACTGTTGCAGGTGGCTCAAATCACTCAACGCCAGTGCGGGGAAATCCAGCAGGCGCTCCAGCTGTTCGGCGCTCATCATCACCACAGCCGGGCGTTGGCGCTCAAGCAAGGCCAGCAGCCGGGCGGGCGCCAACTGATGAACGCCCAGGTCGGTAAACGCAGGCAGTTGCCAGGGCGCAGTGGGCAGGTCGATCAGCAGGGTGTCGACGTTCATCGGGAAACTCCGGTGGCATGGAACAGACGTTGCCCGGCGGCGGCCAGCGGGTCGGTCGCCGCGGGCCACAGGTCGAGCAATTCAAAGCCCGCGACGTGCAAGGCCTGGCGCCAGACTTCGGGTGGCATGAACACTTCGTCGGTGGCCCGAAGCGGCGCGCCGGCCGGCGGAGACAGCAACAGGTGCATGAAGGTCAGCATCGCCGGGTTGTCGGCAATGGATTCGCTGAACAGCAAGGTGCCGCCGTCGCGCAGGCAAGCGCGGATTCGCGCCAGGCTGCGCGGCAGGTCGCAGGCGTTGTGCAGCACGTTGCCGGCGATCACCAGGTCCTGGCTACGGGGCGCGATGCCTTGCTCGCTGAAGTCGCGGTCCAGGTCGAGCAGGCCTAATTGCATACCGGGCTCCAGGCGGAATGCGCGCTGAGCCGCGCCGGTGAACAGTGAGCTGATATCAGTGAAGCGATAAGCTTTTTCACGGTTCTCCAGAGCTGCCAGCACGGCACGCGTGGTACAGCCGGCACCGCCGCCGAGCTCCAGCACCTGCAACACGTCGTCGGCGGCGCTGGTTTCCCGCGCACGGGCCGCGAGCGTCTGGTTGATCGCGGCGGTGAAGTGGTTGCGCTGGTACGCACCGAGTACCGCCACCGGATCCCCGGCGAGCACCAACAACGGCGCCAGGGCGATGCGGTCGCGCAGCAACTCGGGCAGGCACTCGATGACCTGGGCATGGAGTTGCGCCATGCTCGACGGGAAACCCAGCTCGGCATACAACCCTGGCAAATCGCCGATGGCGGCTTGAGGCGGCGTGCCATTCCAGGCCAACCGCTCGCCGTCTACCTGCACGGCTTCGGCTCGCGACAACGCCGCGAGCCAGCGTCGCACGATCCAGGCGTGGCGCGGTGCGGTGCCGAGCGCTTGGTTAAGCTGTGCGGCGGTTCGCCAGACCTGCATCGGCAAGGCCTGGGTACGCAGGAGCACGTCGGCCATGACACCCAGGCTCAGTTGTTCCAGTGCGTTAAGGGCGGTGTTCATAGGCAACCTTCTTCGGCGTGTTGCAGGTGTGCGAGTGGGTGGTCCAGCAGGGTCAGTGCGTGGATCGCCTGAGTGCGTTGCAGGCGCTCAAGGCTGGCGGCGGGCGGCAACGCGTACGCGGCGTCATGGCAGCCTGGGCGGATTTCGCCTTCGAACACACTCACCACCGTGACTGCCGCCATGGCGCCGGTCAGAGGCGCATTGCCCGCGCCGCTGACGACCAAGCTGCGGGTGTACGCCTGGTCGTCGCAGAGGCCATCGAGTTGCAGCAACAACGTGACAAAGGATGGCTGGCCACTGAGGTCCAGCTGGCTGGCCGTACATAAGCGTTGCACCGCTTCGGCACGCGGCAGGCTATGCGCCTGGTCGAGGGCCTTGAGTACATGGCCGTCGGTCATCACGTTGAACCACTGGCCTGTTTCCAGGCGCAGGTCCCTGGCCAAGCGTTCGCCTTCCCGGTTCAGGTAGGGCAGCACATGCACCGGCCCGGGGAAACACGGCAGCAGCACATCGTGCCTGCGTCGCAGTGCGCGGCTGCAACGGCCGTTGTGCCAGGCCGCCAAGGGCTCGCTGGAGCCGTCTACCGCCCCTTGCAGGAAGTCGTCGGCGGCGACCGCCGTGAAGTGGTCACGCAGACCGAAATAGCTGTTCAGCCCCAGCACCCGTGTAAACCCCTGCATCGCGAGCCAGCGTGGCAGCAGGCCGGTGAGGCCCGGTTGCAGACCCGCACCAAGCACCGCGCTGCGCCCGCGCCATAAAGCCGGGTCGAGCTGGATATCGCCCGCAGCGTCGACGTAATGCGCATCGGCGTTCAAGGCGGCCTGCGCGACACGGTCCGCCACGCGCCAGGAGGGGCCGGCGCAGTTGAGCAGCACGTCGCAGCCACGGGCGAACCTGGCCAGGGCTGGCGTGTCGTTGAAATCCACGGCCGCCCACTGCAGGCGTGCTTCGGGCCATTGTTGCTGGAGCAGCGCCAGGCAGCGCGCCCCGTTGTGCGCATCACGCCCGCCCAGGCGCAGGTCCTGCAGGCCCAGGCTCAACAAGGCCTTTGCGCTGGCCAGGCCGACGTCGCCACTGGCGCCCAGCACCCCGATCAGCATGGCTGGGCCTGCGCATTCAGGCGCCAGCCACCCGCGCGCTGACGGTCATGCCAGAACCCGGCGTAACGCCCGTTGAGGCTGAGCAGGTGTGCGTGGGTGCCTGATTCCACCAGACGACCTTCGTCCAGGACCAGAATCTGGTCAGCGGCCATG
Organism: Pseudomonas sp. MYb541; assembly: GCF_037479595.1. Taxonomy (NCBI): domain Bacteria; kingdom Pseudomonadati; phylum Pseudomonadota; class Gammaproteobacteria; order Pseudomonadales; family Pseudomonadaceae; genus Pseudomonas; species Pseudomonas sp. MYb541. The sequence continues at coordinate 58,620 of NZ_JBBGYS010000005.1, forward strand.
ATGGTCGGCAAACGATGGGCGATCACCAGCACGGTCGAGTGTTGCATCAGGCGTTGAATCGCGGCCTGTACGAAGGCTTCGTTGTGCGGGTCGAGCGCGGCGGTGGCTTCGTCCAGCAGCACGATGGGCGCACGCTTGAGCAAGGCGCGCGCCAGGGACACGCGCTGGCGCTCACCGCCGGACAACGATGCGCCACCTTCGCCCACCGGTGTGTTCCAGCCTTGGGGCAGGCGGGCGACGATTTCATCGACACCGGCCAGCCGTGCCGCTTCGGCGACGTCGCGGGCACTGGCGTCCGGGCTACCGACGCGGATATTCGCTTCCAGGCTGTCGTCGAACAGGTACACGTCCTGCATCACCAGCGACAACTGCGCCATCAGCGCCGCGTTGGACAGCTCGCGCACGTCCACGCCGCCGACCTTGACGCTGCCCGCCGTGGTATCGAAAAAACGCATCAACAGGCGGGTGACGGTGGTCTTGCCCGAGCCCGACGCGCCGACAATCGCGGTCATCGAATGCGCCGGGGCGCTGAAGGTCAGGTCGCGCAACACCGTCGGACCGCTCGGGTAGGCGAAGCTCACGTGTTCGAAGGCCAGGCTGCCGGGCGCTGACAGGGGCAGGCTGACGGCGGGTTCGGGCAGCGGCGGCTCACGCAGGATACCCACCAGTTGATCCAGGTCGTTGCCGGCCATGCGCAACAGGCCGCTGCGTGCTGCGGCTTCGGCCAATGGCCCCACGAATCGTGCTGCCAGGGCGAGCAGGGCCACCAACTGGATCGCATCGATTTCACCATGAGCCGCCAGTGCAATGCCCACGCCGACCAGTAGCGCAAAGGCCAGCTGCACGGTCAAACCACCGGCGAGCAGCTTGGGAAAGGTCTGCGACAGCATCGAACCACCCGCCAGCTTTTGCGCCTGATTGGCCGCCTGTAACGGCGCGTAGCCGTCCTGGGTGCGGCCAAACGCGCGCAGCACTTGCTGATAGCGGGCGAACTCCACCACCCGGTTGCCGGCCAGTGTCGCGGCGGCTTCCACTCGCGCATCGTTGCTGCCGATGGCGGCGGCCGACCAGTGATGGGTGAAGTAGATCAGCGGCGCACACAACACAGCCGTCAGGCCCAGGCGCCAGTCGAACACGAACAGCGTCAGCGCCACGGTGGCCGGCACCACCACCCCGGACACCACCGGCCCCAGGTAATGGGCAAACAAACCGGTGACCATCAACGTGCCGCTGGTAGCGCTGCGTGACAGGCGCCCGACCTTTTCCGAGTTGAACCAGCCCAACGGCAGGCTTACCAGGTGCTGGCCGAGGCGATCATGCAAGGTCGTCAGCACCAGCAAGGCCAGGGCAAAGCCCTTCATGGCCTGCTGGTAGTGGGCGATGCAGGTCAGCACCACCATGGCCGCCAGGCCCGCCAGCCAGGCGGTGGCCGTGGGCAGGTCGCCGGCGAACAACGCGTGCAGGATCGGCACCAGCAGCGCCACGGCCAGGCCTTGCAGCACGGCGCTGGTCACCAGCCACGCCAGGTAACGGTAGAGGCGCGGGGCATGGGCCGGGCCCAGTAAGGTCACAAGGCTGCGAATCACAGGGACATCTCCACGGCAGGGGTTTCGGTGCCGGCTCGCCACAGTCGGGCATAGGCGCCATTGGCGTTCAGCAGGTGTTCATGGCGGCCGCTTTCCAGCACGCGGCCCTGGTCGAGGACGACGATCTGGTCGACCCCGCTGATGCTCGCGAGGCGATGGGCAATCACCAGCACCGTGCGGCCACGTGCCAAGGCAGACAGCGCATCCTGGATCAGTGCTTCGGACTCGGGATCGGCGTGGGAGGTGGCTTCATCGAGGATCAGCACTGGCGTGTCGGCCAGCAGCGTGCGGGCGATGGACACGCGCTGCGCCTCGCCACCGGAGAAGATCGCATCTTCGCCGATCACCGATTGATAACCCCGGGGCAAGGCCTGGATACGCGCATGGATCTGCGCTGAGCGCGCTGCCGCCTCGACCTCTGCATCGCTGGCCTCCGGGCGGCCCAGGCGCAGGTTGTCGGCGACCGTGCCGTGCACCAGTTGGGCGTCCTGCAACACGAAGCCCACGTGTTGATACAACTGGCGCGGGTCGATCTCGCGCACATCGGCGCCACCCACGCAGATACGGCCGGCGTTGACGTCATGAAAGCGCGGCACCAGCTTGGCCAGGGTCGACTTGCCGGCGCCGGACGCGCCGACCAATGCGGTCACGCTGCCGGCCGGGCAGTGCAAGTCGACGCCCTTGAGGATCAGGTGCTCGGCGTCGTAGCCGAACTGCACCTGTTCAAAGCGGATGTCGCTACCCTGGGGTTGGACGCAGGCCTTGGGCGAAGGCAATTCCTCAACGTCCAGCAGCGCTTCGATGCGATCCGCTGCCGCCAGGGCCGTACGCTGGGCCGTGAGGCTCTGGTTGATCACCAGCAGCGACTGCGGAATGACCACCGCCACCAGGGTTTCGGCGAACAGCTCCAGCGGTGTGATCCAACCGTGCGCCAGCAACAGGCTTCCCACCCCCAGGCTCACCAGCAGGATCACTGGCACACTCAAGGCCATCGAGGAAAAGGCTTCCAGGCGCAGCAGCGGCTTGACCCAGCCGGCGTACTGCTCGCTGAACTGGCTGACCGCCTGCTGATAGCTACGGTGCGCCTGGCCGACCTGGCCGAACGCCTTGACCACGGCAATGCCGTGCACGAACTCGACAATTGCCGCGCTGACCCGGGTCATGCTCTTGTCCAGCAACTGCATCTTGGCGCCAAAACCGCGCATCATCAGGGTGTAGGCCACCGCGTAGATGGGCAGTGTCAGCACCGCCAGCAGCGCCAGCCGCCAGTTCAGCGTCGCCAGCCACAGCAGGCCCGCCAACGGCGTGACGATGGCTGCGGTGAGTTCCACCGCGTGGTGGGCGACCAGGTGGTGCAGGTCTTCGAGGTCGTCCTGCACCACCTTGCGCACGGCGCCGGAGGTGGTGTCGGTGTACCAGCCCAACGGCACGCGCCCGAGCTTGCGCACCATGGCTTCGCGCAAACTTGATTGCAGCCGGTGGTCAGCCACATGGGTCAACCACAGCGCCACGCCACTGGCCATCCACCCCACACTCAGGGCGATCACCACCAGCGCGGCCCACAGCCACAGGGTCTTGCTGTCGGCGCTGCCGGCCAACAGCAAGCGGCCCAGTTCGGTGAGGCCGATAAAGGGCACCAGGTTGACCAATGCGCCGAGGGCGGCGAACGCCACACCAAGACGGATGAGGCGATTGACCGGGCGTTTCAGAGTATCCAAGGCAGTGGTCATGAGTTTTTCCGAAGGGCCTCAAGCAGGTGCGCAGTAACGGTGTGGACGTGGGGCGGTTCGATCACGCTGAAGTGGTTGCCAGGTACGTCGATCAGCTCGAAGCGGCCCAGGCACGCGTCTTCCCAGAACGGTGCGGCCAAATGCCCGACGCCGCCGGTGATGCCGAACGATTGCTGCTCCAGGCAGCGCAGGTAGGTCATGTTGCCGAGGAACGGCGGCGGATCGAACCGCGCCGCCCGCATGCTGTGGCGGCACACACGAAACAGCGTCGGTACCAGTTCGGGGCCGATCGGCACCCCGGCCTGGCCCGAGGCCAGGCGTGCGTATTCGGCCAGGCGCTCCTCCTGGCTGCGCGCCGATTGCTGTTGGACCGCCAGCGCCAGCGCGTCCAGCCCCGGATCGCCGCTCAACGCCGCCATGGCCCCGGCCGGCACGCGGCGGTTGTCGCGGGCCATCAAACAGTCGATGGCGCGGTACACGTCGTAGTCTTCGATGTGCGCGCCAAACACGGTTTTCACTGGATCCAGGTTCAGGTTGGGCACGAAGATCGCCTCGTAGGCCAGCTCTTCGTCGGTGTCGATGAACATCGGGATGCTGTCGATCAGGCTCAGGTCGACCACCTCCATGCCGCGTTCGAGCAAGCGCCGGGCAACCTCAGTCGCCAGCAGCCCGCCGAGGCAGTAGCCGATCAGCTGAAAACGTTGATGACCGTCGGCAATCAAGCGCTCGGCGTAGTCCTCGGCCACGTGCTCGATCAGGCGTTTGGGCTCCAGCGCCAGGTACTGTTCGGTGTCAGCCACGGCAAAGCCAATCACCGGGCCGGCCTGTTGGTCGGCAAGGGCGCGGCCCAGGTGCTGGAAATAATCCAGGGTGCCGAGGGCGGCGTGGAACATCACCCGGACCGGGCCGACGTCACCTCCGCCAAATGGCACCACCAGCGCGTTGCTGCTCGACGAACGTTGCGCTTCATCGCTGGCGGCAATCGCGCCCGGCGTGGCTTCACCCTGATTGAGCAGGCGCGCGAGGGCGGCGACATTCGGCTCGTTGAGCATCTGGCGCAGCAAGGTGTCGTAGCTCAGGCTTTGGGCCTGGGGCAGTTGCTCACGCAGTTGGCCAGCGACGCGGGCGAGGATCAGCGAGTCGGCGCCTTTTTCATAGAAGCTGTCCTCTACGCCGATCTGCGCCAGCCCCAGGGCGTCGGCCCACAGGCGGCACAACTCGGCGCTGAGTGGATCGCTCGGCGCTTCCTGGCTGCTGGAGGCCTGGGCATCGGCGGCAGGGCGCCAGCCGGCCAAGGTCTTGCGGTCGACCTTGCCGTTGGCGGTCAGCGGCAAGCGGTCGAGTACCTGCAGGTGCGCTGGCAACATGTAGTCCGGCAGGCGTTCGGCCAGGGCGCGGCGCAGGCTGTCGACACTCAGGCGCTGCACGCCGGCCTTGAAGCGCGCGGCGAATACCTGCATGCCGAGGGCGGCCAGCGGATGATCGGCCTGGGGCAGGGCAGGCAGGCATTCGCCACCGAAGGCCTTGACCCGCGCCTGCCAGATATCGGCGTCGCGCAGGCCACTGCGGCCCTGGTCGTGGTCGCCATTGGCCGGTGTCATCATGAAGCCCTGTGTCAGCAGGATCGGCGGCCATTCGCCGGTCGGTTCGCTGAACACCAGCCAGCCGCCAGGGCTGAGCAACTCGGTGATCTGGCCGAGGGCATTGTCGATGTCCTTGACGCTGTTGAGCATGCCCGCACACAGCACGATATCCACACTGTTGCTGGCCAAACCCTGAGGGCGGATGTCCTGGTCGATGTCCAACACGCCATAGCGTACCCAGGCCTGTTCAGCGAAGCGCTGCTTGGCCGCCGGCAGGAAAAACGCGGTCATGTCGGTAAACAGGTAGTCGACTTCCAGCCCATCGAGCAAGCTGATGACCGGCGCGCTGGTGGCGCCGGTACCGGCGCCGATTTCGAGGATGCGCAGCGGGCCGTCGCCTTGATGGTGGGTGGCCAGGCGGTTGATCAGCGCCGCGATGTTGTGGTTGTTGTAGCGCGACACGGCATCCCCGCCGTACAGCTGCAAGGCCAAGTCCAGTTGGCCTTGGGGGAACAGCAAGTCGAACGGGTTGACCTCGCCCTTGAGCAGTTGCGGCAGTTGCCACACATGGTTGAGCTGGTAGTCGAGCAGCGCCTGGCTGCACAGCCCCGAGGCGACCGCCTGTTCCACCCGGCCCCACGCCAGCGCCGGGTTGGGCGCGGGTTGCGCGAGGCGGTAGTGCGAGTGGGGGTAGTGCAGCAGACCCGCCTCGCACAGCGCGCCCAACCAGCGGCGAACCAGCCAATGGTGACGCGGCTCGGCCTGCAAGGCGTGCAGGATTGTGGCGTCGTTGGGTTCGGCCCGTTCGCCGCTGAACAGTCCGGCCTTGAGCAACACCTCCAGCATCGAACTCAATGCGGCGGCACTCAGGTCAGCCTGGTACTCGCGCACCTGTTGCGCATCGAAACTGCCCACCTGGCTGTCGGCATAACGTTTGACCGCCGTAAGCAACGGCGCGCCTGGCAGCGGCTCGGGTTCAGCGCGTGCAGCGGTGACGAACGCCAACAGGTCGCCACTGACCAGGCTGACCGCAGTGTCCACGCCAGGGGTGGCGAGCAGTGCGGCCTCGACCTCACCGAGTTCCACCCGATGGCCGCGGATTTTCACTTGGCCGTCTTCACGACCCAGGAATTCCAGCTCCCCCCCCGGCAAATAGCGGCCACGGTCACCGGTGCGGTACAGGCGCTGGCCGTCGAGCGGGTGAGCAAAGAAACGTGCGTCGCTCAATGCCGGATCGCCCAGGTAGCCCTGGGCCAGGCCGACACCGGTGATGTACAGGTCGCCCGGCACCCAGGTCGGCGCATCACGCCAGTGGCTGTCGAGTACCCGAAAGCCCTGGTTGGCCAGCGGCAGGCCGTAGGGAATGCTGCGCCACGCCGGATCGATGGCGCCGATGGGGTGCAGGTTCGACCAGATCGAGGCTTCGGTGGCGCCGCCCAGGCCTACCAGTTTCAGGTCGGGCAACAACGCCTGGAGTTGCGGTGGCAGGTTCAGCGGGATCCAGTCACCGGACAGCAAGGCCAGGCGCAGGCTGTCCAGTGGGCGGGGTTCGGCGTGCAGGTAGTCGGCGAGCATGTGCAGTTGTGCCGGCACCGAGTTCCACAGCGTAACCTGATGGCGCTGCACCAGTTCGGCCCAGTGCGACGGGTCGACGCCACGTGCCGGGTCGGGCAGCACCAGGGTTGCGCCCATGGCGAGGGGCCCGAACAGGTCATACACCGACAGGTCGAAACTCAACTGCGCCAGGCCCAGTACGCGGTCATTGGCGTTGACGTCGAAGCGTCGGTTGATGTCTTGCACGGTATTGAGCGCGGCGCGATGGCTGATCATCACGCCCTTGGGTTCGCCGGTGGAACCGGAGGTGTAGATCACGTAGGCGAGGTCATCGGGGCTGCCCTCGATCAGCTCGAAATCCGCGCCCGCCGAGGGCAACCGGTCTACGGCGTGCCATTGCAATGTCTCGGGCAACGGCGTGTTCGGCTGCGCCAGGGAATGCCCCAGCACATGCCGCACCTTGGCGCTTAGCAGTACGCGGTCGCGGCGTGCGGCCGGAGCGTTGCTGTCCAGGGGCAGATAGGCCGCGCCGGCGAGCAACACGCCGTAGGCCGCCACCACTTGGTCGAGACCCTTGGGCATCAGGATCGCCACGGGTTCCTGCGCGCCGCACCCGGCCTCACGCAGGGAGGCGGCCACGGCCAGTGCGCGTTCGGCAAGGGCGGCGTAGGTCAGGCTGCCACTGGCATCGATCACCGCCAGGGCGTGAGGATGTTCCCAAGCCATGGCCAGCAGGCCGTCGTGCAGGCGACCGGTGGGCAACGGGGCGGCGGTGGCATTTGCTGCCAGGCGTTCGCGCTGTTGCCAGGCCGGCAGTGGCACTTGCACCGGATGTTCCCAGGCGGCCGGATCGAGGGCGAGCAACTGCAGTTCGGCGACAAAGGCCTGTTGCATGTCGTCCACCAGGCCGTTGGGGAATACGCCTTGGCGCACGTCCCAATGGATGTGCAGGCCGTTGGCGTCATCCATCACTTGGCAATCGAGGGTGACCTGCGGCGTCTGGGTGATGCCGTGGCCCACCCGGCGTTGACTGGCCGGCGGTGCCTCGATCCCCAGGCCGATGGCGCTGGTGAAGACCACCGGCATGGCCGCCGCTTCACGCCCACGACGGCGACCGATTTCGCGCATGACCTGGATGCCGGAAAATAGCCGGTGCTCCAGGTCGGCAAACAATTGGCTGCCCAACTGGCGTGCCTGGGCGGTGAAGTCCAGCCCTTCGGGATCGTTGACCTGCAACAGGCTGACCGAGGTGAAGTCGCCCACCAGGCGATCCACCTGCGGGTGCAGTGGCAGGCGGTTGAGCAATGTCAGGTTGAGGCTGAAGGCAGGCTGCTGGCTCCAGCGTTGTAACGTGGCGACGTAGGCCGCCAGCACCACGATGGATGGGGTAAGACCGCGTTCGCTGGCAGCGCTTTTCAGGGCTGCCCATGGCTGCGACTCAAGCTGCGCCGAGTGCCGTTGAAAACGGGGCACGCGGGTGTCTTCGCCGCTCAGGGGCGCCGGCAGTTGTGGGGCGGCGGGCAATGCGTCGATGCGGGCCAGCCAGTAGTCACGGTCACGTTGGTGGCGGCTGCCTTCGAGCAAACTGCGCTCGGCCAGTAGATAGTCGCGGAAGGTGATGTCCAGGGCAGGCAACGTTGCCTGGGGATCCTGCAGCAACAGCTCCAGCTCATTGAACAGCAGCTGCGCGCTGGCCCAGTCGGCGATCAGGGAGTCCATGGAGAAGTGCAGCGTGTCGCCGTTGTCGCTGCGGCTCATACGCAGTTCGAACAGCGGCCAGACCTCGGTGGGGTAGAGCTTCTGCTCCATGGCCTGGCGAATCTGTTGCACCGCGTGCTGGTGCTGCTCGCGGGTGGCGCCACGCAAATCGGCGATGGCCAGAGGATAGTGGTCGACGTCGGGCAGCACACGCTGCGAACCTTCGCTGGCGATCACCGCTCGCAGCATGTCGTGGCGGGCGATCAGGCGGTTCCAGGCCTGTTCCACCTGCTGCGGGTCCAGGGTTGGCCAGCTCAGTTCCAGGTAGCCATGGCAGGCGACATTGCCGTAGCCGAAGGACGATTGGCGGCCCAGCAGGTAGGCATTCTGCACATCGGTGAGGGGAAAGGGCGTGTGGTGCTGCGCCGGATCGGCCTGCACGAGCGGGCGTTCCTGTGTCTCCAGCAGGTGCAGGATCTGTTGCTTGTGTTCGCGCAGTTGCGCCAGGCGTTCGGTGTCGAGCAGGCCCTGGGGCGCGCGGAATTTCAGTTGGCCATCCTGGGGCCAGAGTTCGACGCCCAGGGACTTGAGTTCGCTTAGCAGTTTGGCGGCGGGCATGGGGACAGCTCCTGGAAAAAAGGGTGGTTGCGCGGGCATCAGATAACGCCTTCTTCAACGGTGTGCGGGGTGGGTAGGCGTTCGAGGGTCTGCGCCACTTCCAGCAGGCTGGCGGCACCGAACAACTGGCCCATGGGCAGTTCCACGCCCAGACGGCTGCGTAGCATTTCGAGAAAACGCGTGGCCAGCAGGCTGTCGCCGCCCAGGCGGAAAAAGTTGTCGTGGCGCGAGACGCTCGGCACCTTGAGCAAGTGCTGCCAGAGCTCGGCGATCACCTGTTCGCCGGCGCTCAGTGGTTGCTCATCCATCGCGTCCCGTGGCTGGGCAGCGGCGCTCAAGGGGGCGAGCAGCGCACGGCGGTCGACCTTGCCATTGCTGCTCAACGGCAGGCGTTCCAGCACCAGGATCTGTTCCGGGCGCATGTAGGCCGGCAGGCACTGCTCCAGATGCTGTGCGAGCACCTCGGCGCAGGTGCTGGCCGTAACGGCGGCCATCAGTCGGTGGTCGGCGACCAGCGCCACGGCGCTGTTCACACAGGGGTGACGCGCCAGGGCGGCTTCGATTTCGCCCAGTTCGATGCGATGGCCACGGACCTTCACCTGGCTGTCGGCGCGCCCGAGAAACTCCAACAGGCCATCGGGGTGGTAGCGGCCGAGGTCACCGGTGCGGTACCAGCCATCGACAAAGCGCTCGGCATTCAGCTGCGGCGCGTGGCGATAACCACGCGCGACGCCGGCACCGCCGATCCACAGTTCCCCCGTGACCCAGTCCGGGCAGTCACGGCCCAGGGCATCGACTACCCGGTAGGCCTGGTTGGCCAGCGGCACGCCGTAGGGAATCGAACGCCAGCCCGGCATTGCCTGGCGTACTTCAAAGTGATTCGACCAGATCGCTGCTTCGGTCGCGCCGCCGAGGGCGATAAAGCGGCAACCGTGGGCCTGCTCTTGCAGGCGTTGCGGCAGATCAAGGCCTATCCAGTCGCCGGACAGCAGAGCGACCCTCAGGTCCAGGGGCTGGCGGTCTTGAGCGTTGGCTTCCAGCAGCATGTCGAGCAGCGCCGGCACGCTGTTCCACAGGGTCACGCGGTGCTGTTGCAATGCCTTGAGCCAGGCGCGGGCATCGCGGCGCTGGTCTTCGTCGATCAGCACCACTGCGGCGCCCACCGAGAGCAGGCCGAACAGGTCATACACCGACAAGTCGAAGTCCAGCGCCGACAGGGCCAAGCCCCGGTCGGTGGCTTGGACGCCATAACAGCGGTTGATCTCGGCCACGGTATTCATCGCCGCGCGGTGGGTGATTTCCACGCCCTTGGGCTGGCCAGTGGAGCCGGAGGTGTAGATCACATAGGCCAGTTCACCTGCCGCGAGAGGCCGTGGCGCCGCCAGCGGTTCGGCCTTCAACGCGGTGGTGGGCTTGAGGTGTTTGACGCCGGGCAGTTGCGGGTCGTGCTCGGCGAGCATCAGGGTCACGCCGGCCTGTTGCAGGATGCGCTGGCAGCGCTGCAATGGCTGATCGACACCCACCGGCAGATAGGCGGCGCCGGCCGCCAGAATACCCAGCACACAGGCCACCTGCTGCGGCCCTTTGGCCAGGGATACGGCCACCAGGTCGCCGGGTGCGGCACCTGCGTCCATCAGACTGTGGGCGATACGCAGCGCGCGGTCGGCCAGTTCGCCGTACTTCAGCGTGCCGTGTTCACCCCATAATAAGGCGGGGCGCTGCGGAGCATGGCGCGCCTGTTCAAAGAAACCTTGATGCAGCGTCGGGTCGCCCGGCACGCAGTCGACCGGGGCGTTGAGTTGGGCACGCCGTTGCGCTTGGGCCTGGGGCAGCAGGTCGGGTGGCGCGCTGTCCCAGGCGTGCTCGGCCAACCAGTTGAGGCTCTGCAGGTAAGCGTCGAACATCGCTTCAACCAGACCTTCGGGAAACAGGCCGACCACACGGTCCCAGTTAAGGGCAATACCACCGTTGGCTTCGACGACCTGGTGGTCGAGCCACACTTGCGGGGTTTGTGTCAGGCCGAACACTTGGTGGGCAAACGGTCCGTCCACCGGTGCCGCCGTGCCATCCGGGACGCCCAGGGCGCTGGTGAACACCACCGGCATGCTCACCTGTTGCTCGCCATTGCCCCGGGCCAGCTGGCGCAGCAGGCTGACGGAACCCACGCAGCGATGCTCCAACGCCTCGCCCAGGGATTCTTGCGTACGCCGTGCACGGTCAACCCAACGCTCACCCGCCACGGGCACATACCCGAGCAGGGTCAGCGATGTGAAGTCGCCCATTACCTGGTCGATCTGAGGGTGCACGGGGCGGCGATCGAACAGTGTGAGGTTGAGGCTCAGGTCCGGGCGTGCACTCCAGCGGCCGAGGGTTTCGGCAAAAGCGCAGAGCAGTACCGCCGAGGCGGTGAGCCCCTGTTGCTGGGCCTTGGACAGGATCGCTTGCCAGGCGCTGGCATCGATCTGCCCTTGCAGGCGTTCAAAGCGTGGTCGGCCCAGGCTGGCGGGATCGGCGGCCAGTGGCAACTGCGGATGCGGCGGCAATTCGGGCAGGCGTTCCTGCCAGAAGCGCTGCGCGGCGTGCAACTCTTCAGATGCAGCGGCGCACTGCAATTGGTAATCGCGAAACGACAGATCCAGCGGGGCCAGCGCAATGTCGGGCTCGCGGTACAACGCATCGAGTTCGGTGTAGAAGCGCAGGATGCTCAGGGCGTCGAGGATCAAATTGTCCAGGCTGATCGCCAGGCGTGTGTGCCGGCCGTGGGTCACCGTTTGCACATCGAACAGCGGCCATTGGTGAGGGGCGAACACGCGATGGGCACAGTGTTCACGCAGCTCTTCCAGGCTGGCGTGGCCCTGGCCGATCACGAAGGCCGGCACTTGTTGCAGGATGCGCGCCTGGCCACTGTGATCGAACACAGCGCGCAGCATTTCGTGGCGTTCGATCAAGCGCTGCAAGGCGTGTTGCAGGCGCGGCAGGTCAAGGTCCTCGACGTCGTATTCACGGTAGAAGTGGCAACTCACGCCCCCTAATACCAGGCTGGGGTCGCGGCCCAGCCAATAGGCCTGCTGCACCTCAGTCATAGGGAAGGGCGCGTGGCGTTGCGCCAGGTCTGCAACAACGGTGTGTGCGGGTTCGGCCTGTGCCTGTTGATGCAGGTCGACACAAAATTGCGCCAGCACCGGCTTGGCAAACACCTGGGCGATGCGTGCACCGCCCAGCCCTTGTTCGGCGAGCAGGCGCACCAGGCGGGTGGCGCTAAGAGAGTCGCCACCCAGGGCAAAGAAGCTGTGTTCGCGGCACACCTCACCACAGCCAAGCAACTGCTGCCAGGCGCGGGCCACCTGTTGTTCGATAACGCCGCAGGGCGCCGTCAGGTTGGCCTGCTGCACCGGGCTATGCTGGACGAGCCACGCGTGCAAGGCCTTGCGGTCGACCTTGCCGTTGCCGGTCAAGGGCAACTGCGCGCAGCCGAGGATCAGCGAGGGAATCATATACGCCGGCAGGCGCTCGGCCAGGCCCGGCAGGTCGATCTGCACAGGCTGCACGGCGCCGTGCGCCAGACGGACCACCGCCGCCAATTGCTGGCCGGTCAGCAACACGACCGCGTGCTCCACGCCTGGGCAGGCCAGCAGCGCCTGTTCGACTTCGCCGGCCTCGATGCGGTAGCCATGCAGCTTGAGCTGAAAGTCGCTACGCCCGAGGAACTCCACAGTGCCGTCGGGGTGGTAGCGCGCCCGGTCGCCTGTGCGGTACCAGCGCAGGCCTTGATAGTCGACAAAACGTTCGGCGCTGCGCACGCGGTCGCCGCGATAACCCTGGGCCACCCCGGCGCCGCCGATCCACAGCTCCCCGGCCACCCAGTCCGGGCAGTCATGGCCCTGGTGGTCGACGATGCGCAGGCTGACGTTGTCCAGCGGTTTGCCGTAAGGCAGGCAGTGCCAAGGCAATGGCTGGCCGGGTAGGGCTTCGAACAGCGTCGAGTGGATCGCCGCTTCGGTGGCGCCGCCCAAGGCCATGAAGCGACAGCCCGGCGCCTGGGCCCACAACCGTGGCGCCAGGTCCGGGGCGACTTTGTCACCGCCGAGCAACACCGCACGCAGCGGCAGGCGCGCGTCGGCCGGGGCGCAACCGAGCAACATGTCCAGCAACGCCGGCACGCAGTTGAGCACGCTGGCGCGGTGCTGCAAGGCCAGTTCACGCCAGCGCTCGGCATCGCGCTGCGCTTCGGGCTCGATGCCAATCACCGCCGCGCCGTTGGACAGCGCAGCAAACAGGTCGAACACCGACAGGTCGAACTCCAGCGCAGAGAGCGCGAGAATGCGGTCATCGGCGGTCAGCTGGAGGCGCCGTTGCAGGTCTTCCACGGTGTTGGCGGCGGCCAGGTGGCTGATTTCTACGCCCTTGGGTTCGCCAGTGGAACCGGAGGTATAGAGGATGTAGGCCAGGTCGCTGACCGCACCGGGCCGGGGCGCGTCCAGCGCGGGGCCCGCAGGTGGCAGGGCCTTGAGCAGCAACCGCGCACCTGAGCTTTCGCAGATTTTCTGGCAACGCGCGTCGGGCTGGTCGATGCCGATCGGCAGGTACGTGGCGCTGCAGGCGAGGATGCCCAGTACCGCGATGACTTGCTCGGGCCCCTTGGGCAGTTGCAGCGCCACGACATCGCCGCGCTGGATGCCTTGGTCTTCCAGGTACGCTGCAACTTGCAGGGCCCGCTCGGCCAGCTCGCCATAGCCGATGACGGGAGGGTTGCCCTGCAGCAGCGCGGGCAAGGTGGGCGTCAGGCGTGCCTGGGCAAAAAATGCCTCGTGCAGGCGCTTGGCGGGCAGGGCAGCAGGCTGGCCTTGCACGGTTTGGCGCAGGGCCAGTTGCTCGGCGGGGATCAGCGCAGGCGGTGCCTGATGCCAGGCGTCCGGGTCAAAACACAGGCGTTGCAGCAGGTCGGTATAGGCCTTGAACACGCCATCGAGCACACCGTCGGCGAACAGCCCTTCACGCGCATCGAGGTTGATCAGGATGCCGCCGTCCAGCTCGGTGACTTGCGCATCGAGCCACACCTGCGGGCCCTGGGAAATGATCCACGCCGGCTGGCCGAAACTGGCCTGCACGCCCTCGGCGAACAGCTCACCCAGGCCCAGTGCGCTGGTGTATACAACGGGAGCCAGGACTTGTTCACCGCGTTGGCGGGACAGTTCACGCAACACCTCCAGGCCGGAAAACGCGCTGTGTGCGACATCGCTGTGGAAGCGGCGTTGCAGGGTGGTGGCGCGTGCGGCAAACGTGCCGGCGACCCGGCCGTCCCAGGCCAGCAGGATCGACGAAGTGAAATCCCCGACCAGGCGATCGACGTCGGCATGCAGCGGCGTGCGGTTGAATAGCGGTAGGTTGAGCAGCAACTCGGGTGTATCGCACCACGCGCCAAGGGCTTCACTGAACACCGCCGCCAACGCCATGGCCGGCGTGAGCCCGTGCTCCCGCGCCTGGCGTTCGAATGCCTGGCGTTCTGACGGCGGCAGCCAATGGTGACGGCGGCAGACCTGGCGGTCATCGCCCTGGGCCTTGATCGGCAGGCTCGGCGCACCGGGCAACTGATCGAGGCGCTGCAACCAGTAGTCGCGCGCCTGTTGGTGACGATCCCGCTGCTCGGCGCTGGCCTGTTCCTGGCGCAGGTCAGCCAGGTAGCGGGCAAAGGTGTAGTCCAGCGCGGGCAGGGGATGTTGGCGGTACAACAGCACCAGGTCGCCGAGCAGGGTGCGCAGGCTCAAGGCATCGGCGGCGAGCATGTCGAGGTTCAGGTGCAGGCGGGTGCCGTCGGGCAACAACGACAGCTGGATATCCAGCACCTGGCCTTGTTCCACGGCCAACTTGCGATGGGACAGCTCGGCGCGCAAGGCAGCCAGCCGTTGTTGCACCTGTTCGGCGCCGGCCTGGCGCAGGTCATGCACCGTGAGCCCCGGCCACGGGCTGTGCGCGAGGACCTGCTGGCGGCCGTCATCGAGAAACTGCGCCCGTAACATCGGGTGCCGCGCGAGCAGGGCACGCACGGCGGCTTCCAACCGTATCGGGTCAACGTCGTGGCCATCGAACTCGTTATAGAAGTGTGCTGCCACGCCACCCAGCGCTTGGCCAGGGGCGCGACCGATCCAGTAAGCGTGCTGCATCGGCGCCAGTTCGAACGGCAGCCCGTCATCGGTAGCGGTGCTGACCGGCGCGGGGGCCGTGGGGGCGGTGTCAAGCAGGGCTAGCCAGGTACATAGGCGTGGGTCCGCCACCAAGTCGGCGAAACGCGCGGCCAGGCCCTGGCGCCGCCATTGGCCGGCAAGACGGATCAGGGTGACGGAGTCCAGGCCCCATTCGATCAGGTTGGCCTCCAGGGGCACCTGGTCGGCGGGCAGTCCAAGTGCGTCGGACAGGGATTGGCGCAGCAGTGTTGCGGTTGAGGTGCTGGGAGTGGCCATGGCTCAACGTCTTCTCATCGCTAGGGCCCGGGCCGGGGTTGGCCCAGGCGCTGGGGGCAGGCAAATGCATGGGGGAGATGCTAGTCATTCTCATTTTGGCGACTACCCGGATCGAATCGTTTTTGCCCCGTATCCGTTTGCCCAGTGCCGATTGCACGGGCGCAGTTGCGGGACATGACGCCGATACGCCGCGCGATGCGGTTGGAAAATGACTTGAATCGGGTAGAGCCCGGCCCACGGCCTTGACTACCGTCGCTCGCCGCCCTCTTGCAGGGCCTCTTCATGGAGTTGCGGATGTCTGTCGATTCGGGTTTACAAGTGCGCGGCCTGCGCAAGCGCTACAAGAATGGCGTCGAAGCGCTGCGCGGCGTGGACCTGAGTGTTGGCCCCGGAATGTATGGCTTGCTCGGTCCCAACGGCGCCGGCAAGAGCAGCCTGATGCGCACCCTGGCGAGCCTGCAGCTGCCGGACGCCGGCAGCATTCACCTGGACGGCGTGGACGTTCTGCGCGGCCCCGACCATCTGCGTCGCCGCCTGGGTTACCTGCCGCAGCAACTGGGCGCGTACCCCGGCGTGAGTGCGCGGGATTTGCTCGACCGGTTCGCCTGGCTCAAGGGCCGTACCGACAACCGCCAGCGCCGCGAGGAAATCGAGGCCCTGCTGGATAAGGTCAACTTGCAGCAGGCGGCCCACCGTGCGTTGGCGACCTATTCGGGCGGCATGTTGCGCAGGTTCGGTATCGCCATGGCGCTGGTGGGTTCGCCGCGCTTAGTGATCGTCGATGAGCCCACGGCGGGCCTCGACCCGGCCGAACGCAACCGTTTTCATCGAGTGCTGGCGGATGTCGCCGCCGAATCCATCGTGCTGCTCTCGACCCATATCGTCGAAGACGTCGAGAACCTGTGCAGCCGCCTGGCGGTGTTGGCCGGCGGGCAGATTATTGTCGAAGGTCGCCCGGCCGACTTGCTCGCTGCCGAACAGGGCCGCTTGTGGGAAGCGCCGTTCAGCCGTGGTGAATCGTTGCCCGAAGCATTGCATGTGGCCGCCAGCCCACAAGGCAGTCGCGTGATCGTGCACGGCGAGCGTCCGGCAGACCCGCGTTTCAGCCCCCACGCGCCGCGTCTGGAGGATATCTATTACCTGGCGCTGGCCCAGGCCGGCGAGGCGGTGGACGCATGAATACCGTCGCCTTGCTGTTGCGTGAAGCCTGGGTGGAAGTCCGTGCCGGGCTGCGCAGTGGCATTCCCTTGTTGGTGTTTCTCGGCCTCACCGGCTACCTGCTGATGTCTCTGACGAATGCCGACTACGTGCAGAAAATGGGCGCCAGCGACATCGCCCGCAATGCACCCAGCCTGATTTACCTGATGTCGTGCGGTTGCATGTTCTTCCTGTTTTTTGCCTGGGCCTGGGTGTTTGCGCAGCCGGCCCTGCGCGACCGCAAGGCGCAGTTGGAAGAGGTGCTGCTGGCCTTGCCGCTGTCGCTGCCGGCGCTGCTGTGGGGGCGTTTTATCGGCGCGGCGCTGGTGGGTGGGTTGCTCGCCAGTGCGTTGATTATCGGCTTCCTGGTCAGCCCGGTATTGGGCTGGCTCGGCTGGGTACCAGCGGCCAGTATCGGTGCGCCGGTCTGGTCGGCGTTGGCCTTTGCCTGGGTCGCCTTGCTGTTGCCGGTGAGCACTGGAATCGGTGCGTTGTATTACCTGCTGGCGTTGCGCAGCCGTGGCCTGGCTGCGCCCTTTGCCCTGGCGACGGTATTGATGCTGCTGTGGATGTTTGCAGTGGTCGTACTCAAGGGCGGGCATATCAACCCGCTGTTGGCGGCCAGCCTGGACCCGTCGCTATTTACCTTTGCCCAGGCCCAGGTCGAAACCTGGAGCACCGCGCAGAAGTCGCAGTCGCTGTTGGCGCTGACGCCGGGGTTCTGGCTCAACCGCGCGTTGTGGTGTGTGTTGCCGCTGCTGGTGCTGGCCGTGGTGTTGGCGCGCACCACGCGCCAGGGCCTGATGGGCAGGCGCAGCGGTGCGGTGCTGACGGAACCGCCGATGCTGCGCAGCCGTGACGTGCAATTGCCGGGTCCTTTGACGGCCAGTCGTTGGACGCACGCCTTGTGGCATGAAGCGCGCTGGCAGGTACGCCAGTTGTTTGCACGGCGGATCTGGTGGGTGGCGCTCGGCTTGCTGCTGGTGATGGGCGTGCTCAGTGGTTTTGTCCACGGCGTGTGGCATGCGCGCGGGCCGATGGTGCCACGGGCGGATCTGACCCTGCCGCTGTTGTCGAGCGCGTTGTTCCTGGTGATCGCCTTTATTATCGCGGCGCTGGTGGGCTTGGTGTGTCGGCGTGATGACGTCGAAGGCCTCGGGGCGATGTTGCAGGCGACCCCCGCACCGACCTGGCTGCGATTGTTCGGCCGTACGGCCTGTGTGTTGTTGGCGACCCTGACCTTGGCGCTGGTGCCAGGCATTGCCAGCCTGCTGATCAGCGCCATCGCTGTGCCCGACAGCCTGGCGCCGGGCTTTGTACTGGTCTACCAAGCGCTGGTGTTCGCGCCGCCGCTGCTGGAACTGGCCGCGCTGACGGTGCTGGTGCACGCGTTGATACGGCGCTCGGGGCTCGCGTACGCCACGTCGATGCTGCTGACGTTTTTCCTGGTGCTCAACCACGAATTGGGGCTGGTCAGCTACCCCGCCTATGCGATGGGGATACCGGCGCATGTGGCGTTGTCGCAACTCGCCGGCTGGGCGCCCTGGTTACCGTATCTCGGCACCCTGGCAGGCTGGAAACTCGCAGGTTGCGCGGTGATGGTCGGCGTGGCCGCACTGGTATTGCCTCGCGGTCCCGAGCGCCGCCGTTTCGCTGACGTGCGCCAGCCGTTGCCGCTCGCCGTGTTGGCCCTGGGCGCCTTGGGTCTGCTGGGCAGTGGCGTGGCTTTGCACCATCATCTGGTGGAGCAGGGCGACTACCAATCGGTGGCCGAGGAGCGTGTTGAACGCGCCGCCTGGGAACAGCGCTGGCTGCCCGGCGCAACGGCCTGGCAGGTGGCGGGCGGGCGCGTGCAACTGCGCGTGGATTCCGCTGCGCGTCAGGTTGAGGGTCAGTGGACGCTGGACGCCGTGGTGGCCAGCCAATTGGACGCCGAGTTGCCGCCAGGTTTGCAGGTGACGGCGGTGAGCGTGATGGGGCAACCGGTCACGTTCGAACAGGCCACCGAACACCTGCGCGTTCCCCTGGCACCTTGTGCGACGAACGCCTGCACTGTGGAGTTGAACTGGACGGTCAGCGCCAACGGCTGGCCGTCGGAAGGCGAAGCGTTCTGGTTGGGGCCGCACGGTGTGTGGCTGCAAGCGCGCCGCGTTATGCCGCGCCTGGGGCTGGACAGCGAGCGGCTGCTGCGTGCGCCGGTGCAACGCAGCGAGGTCGGTTTGGCAGCCGACGTACCCACCTTGGCGGCAGGTTCCGCCGTCGCCGTGGAGGCCATCGCGCCGGCGGGCGACTGGCAATGGCACGTTGAGATTGATGGACAGGACTTCAACGGTCACAGCGCGGCGCCCTTGGATTTTGCCTACAGCTTGCAGGCTAAGGCGGATGCCAGCCGCCAGCAAACGGCTGTTGAAGTGCGCGAAGACCTGGACCTGATGAGCACCTGTGTGGCGCGACGCCTGGGCAGTCGCCCGGTGGTGGAGGGCGTGAGCCAGTGGCCGACCGGCATGGGCGACAGCCGCTTGAGCCACGGTCAGCTGTTGCTCGCCCAATCGCCGGATTGGGACGTGGCCGCGACCGGCGTCGGGCGTTCGGCACGCCGTGCGCATATTGCCGAACTGCTTGCCCGCCGGGTGTTGATTGACGCCAGCGACCTGCGGCAGGTGCCGGGTTACCTGTGGTTGAGCCAGGGCGTGGCGGGCGCGATCGGCTTGCTGTGTGTGGCGGATGTAGACGGTCCTGAGGCGCGCGCGGCACTGGTGAAACTCATGGCCGATGACCTGACCCGCGCGCTGGGCAATGACGGCGAACCCGTCGGCACCCTGGCTGATGCCCGCGAGCATGGCTGGGCCGCCACTTATGCAGCCCTGGCGAGTCTGGCATGGACCGCTGAACAAAGCCCCGAACAACTGACGGCAATGACCGCCGCCATCCGAAACGGCCAGGGATGGCCGGCTGCGATCCAGCCCTTGTTGGGCGCGCCTGATCCTGACGCGATTGCCGCTGCGCTTGAGCGCTGGGGCCCTGCGCAATGAATTTGAACCATCCCTGCCTTTTGGAGCGTTGTCATGTCATCTGCACTGTTAATCCAACCGCTGCGCCGCCCCCTCGGCTGGCGGGCCAACGTCTTGACCCAGGCCATGGCGCTGGGCTTGTCCAGCCAGATGTGCACGGCCTATGCCGCTGACTATCAGCCGCAGGCCCCTGCGGAGGCCATCGAACTGGCACCGCTGACGGTCAGCGCGCGCTTGAGCCAGGAGAGTGCCAAGGACATTCCCTTTGGTCTCTCGGTGATCGATGGGCAAACCCTCGAGACTCGGCGCCTGCGCACCCTGGAAGACGCGCTGCGCACCACGCCGGGGGTGGATGTGAACTCCTGGGGCGGCGCCAATGACGCCAATGTGCGTATCCGTGGTGTCGGGTCACTGAACCAGATGAGCATGGATGACGGTTCGGTGGTGTTGAATGTGGACGGCGTGCCAATGTCAGTGCGCAATGCGGCGCTGGCGACGCTCGACGTGCAGCAGGTGGAGGTGCTCAAGGGCCCGCAGGGCACATTGCTGGGGCGCAACAGCGAGGCGGGCGCGATCAACGTCACCACCCGCAAACCGACGCGCGTGCTGGAGGGGTATGTGCGTGGCGAAGTGGGCAACCAAGGCCAGTTCATGACGGAAGGCGCCGTGGGCGGGCCGTTGACCGACTCGCTGGCCGGGCGTATCGCGGTGCGTCGCAGCGGCTTTGATAACTGGGTCGATGACCAACAGGACGGCGACCCGCTGACCAAACCCCGGGACCTCGCTCTGCGCGGCAGCCTGCTGTGGGACAACGACCAGGGCACCACCGGCCTTTTGACCGCCGAGCGCCAGCGCGCCGAGCACTATGCGGGCCTGGAACTGCTGCGTCCGTTTGGCAATCGCCCGAGCCTGGACTACACGCCAGGTACCTTTGATGGCAACCAGAAGACCAACGAGCGTTACTCCTTCGAACTCAATCACGACCTGGCGCAGTCGCGCATCACCTCGATCAGCGCCTATACCAGCACCGACTTCAATGCCGTCAAAGGCTACGATCGCAACATCACGCGGGCGTTGTACGGTTCCCCGTTCGAATACCTGATCGAAGACTCGGCCCATGAGCGCGTGTGGAGTCAGGACCTGCGTCTGGGATCACTGGCGGATGCCGATGTGTTTTGGGTGACGGGGCTCAACCTGTCGCGCTCCGAACGCAGTTTCGATTCCAACAACTTCACCAATGGCGCGCAACAGTTGCGCGACTTCAGCACCAACAGCTACGCGGCCTATGGTGAGGTGACGTACCCGATTGCCGAAGACTGGAAACTCACCACCGGCCTGCGCCACACCTGGGACCGCAAGACCTATGGTGCCGATTATTCCAGTGGCGGCGCGCAGGTCAGCGACAGCCGGCGTTTGCAGGACAACTACAGCACCGGACGCGTGGCGCTGAGCTACGCGCTGACGCCGCAGACTAATGTGTATGCGGTGCTGTCACGG
Source organism: Pseudomonas sp. MYb541 (assembly GCF_037479595.1). Classification (NCBI taxonomy): domain Bacteria; kingdom Pseudomonadati; phylum Pseudomonadota; class Gammaproteobacteria; order Pseudomonadales; family Pseudomonadaceae; genus Pseudomonas; species Pseudomonas sp. MYb541. Next base: position 79,552 of record NZ_JBBGYS010000005.1, read on the forward strand.
GGCTATAAGTCGGCGGGGTTCAACGACTACGCCACGTCGATCAAGGACAGCGAGCCCTACAAGGCCGCCAAGGTGAATTCCGCCGAACTGGGCTTCAAACATGAAAGTGCCGGGGGCGACCTGAGCCTGGAAGGGGCGTTGTTCATCACGCGCGTGCAGGACGACCACCTGCTGGGCTACGACTTCAACACCCTGGCGGTCAGCGCAGTGAATGCCGACACCCGCAGCAAGGGCGCTGAGCTGTCGACCACCTGGCACGTCACCGATGAACTGACCTTGGGCAGTGCCGTGAGCTACACCAATGCGGTGGTGACATCGGATGCGCCGGGTGTGTCCGGCGGTGACGTGGCGGCGGGCAGTCGCGTGCCGGATGTGCCGCTGTGGAGCGGCAACTTCAGCGTCGCCTGGCAAAAGAACCTGGGGGCCTTGCTCGGGTTGCCGGCGCCACGCCTGAACACCTTGCTCAATTACCGCGTACAGAAAAACCGTCCGGCCGACCCGCAGAACCACTACGACCTCAAGGGCTACGCCAAGCTGGACCTGCACCTGGGCCTGGAGAGTGGCGGCTCAGAGATCTACCTGTGGGGCGACAACCTGCTGGATGCACGCTACGACCTGTACGGTTCGTACTCCACCGACCAGGTGCTGACCGGCATGCCGGGACGCGGGCGTTCGGCAGGCGTGGGGTATAGCTACCAGTTCTGAGCCCCAGTTGTGGCCATCGCCGGCGGGCTGGCTCCTACAGGTTGCCATTGGTGTAGGAGCCGGCTTGCCGGCGACGGGGGCGGGTCAGAACTGATAGGTGTAGCCTACGCCCAAGGTACGGCGGCGTGCCGGTGCACCGTAGGCCACCGGGTCACTGTAGAAACCGTAGGTGTCGTAAGTCTGGTTCAGCAGGTTGTCGGCGAAGGCATAGACTTCGCCGTATTTGCTGTCGAGGCCCGCGCGCAGGTCGAGTTTCTCGTAGTTGTCCAGGTTGAAGTGGTTTTGCGGGTCGGCTGCGCGCTCGCCCACCAAGTGATAGTTCAGGCTGGTGTTGAGGGTGGTTTCACCGAGGCTGGCGAAGGTGCCCAGTGGGTGTTTCCAGCTGGCGTTGAAGTTACCGCTCCAGCGCGGAACATCCGGGGTGCGGTTGCCGGCAGCGACGTCACCGGCCTGGATGCCTTGCACGCCGCTGGTGATCTTGGCATCGAGGTAGGTGGCGCTGGCGGCCAGTGTCAGGCCGTAATCGAAGCGCCAACTGCCTTCCAATTCGGCACCACGGGTGCGGGTGTCGGCGTTGAAGGCATTGGTGGCGAAGGTTGCTGCGTCATAGCCGAGCAGGTGATCGTCGTGTACCCGGGTGAAGAACAGCGCACCGTTGAGGCTGCCGCGACGGTCTTCGGTTTCACTCTTGAAGCCCAGTTCCGCGGCTTTGCTGACAGCGGCCTTGTAGGGTTCGCTGTCGGTGACCTGCGAGGCATAGTCATTGAAACCACCGGATTTATAGCCCCGCGCGAGTTGCACGTAGACGTTGGTTTGCGGCGTGAGGGCGTAGCTCAGGGCGACGCGGCCGGTGCCATAGTCGTCGGTCAGCTTGCGGGAGTCTTGCACCGCACTGCTGCCAGAGAAGTACTGACCGTCGTAGGTCTTGCGGTCCCAGGAGTGGCGATAGCCGGTGGTGAGTTTAAGGCGCTCGGTGAGGGGGAAGGTGACTTCGCCGTAGCCGGCGTAGGTAGTGGTGGTGAAGTCACGGTATTTGGCGCCGGAGGTGCCGTAGGTGTTGCGTGGCGTGTCGTAGCTGCGCTCGTTGCGGCTGGCGGCGAGGCCTGCCACCCAGAACACGTCGGAGTCGGGCAGCGAGCTCAGGTGCAGGTCCTGGCTCCAGCTGCGCTCGAAGGATTTGTCCACCACCCAGAATTCGCTAGGGGTTCCGTACAGGGCGCCCATGAGTTTGCTGTCGTAGGCGATCAGGCCTTCGAAGTCGGCGGTGGACGTGGCGGTGGTGGAGGTCAGGCGGCTGTTGGCGAAGTCGTGATCGACCTTGAGCGTATAGCGCTCGGTGGTCTTGTAGTTGTCGTCGAACAGGCCTGGCGTCAGGTCAAGGCTGGGGTCGCTGCCGTAGGGGCGGAACACCAGCGAGTTGGTGGCGCGCTCGGTTTTCTGGCGTTCGGCGCTGACCAACACATGGGTGTCATCGTTAAGGTCCCAGAGCAGGCTGCCTCGGTAGGCTTCGTTACGCGGCTTGGTGATGGGGTGATTAGTCTGGTCGTTGTCGATCCAGCTGTCATAGCCGGCACGACGCACAGCCAGGCGACCGCTGAGGCTGTCGCTGATCGGCCCGCCGATGGCGCCTTCGGAGAGGAACTGGCCTTCCTGGCCGACTTCGCCACGCACATAACCCTCAAGTTCGCGGGTAGGTTGGCGCGTGGTGATATTCACCGCGCCCGCCTGGCCAATCGCACCGGACAACGTGCCCTGAGGCCCCTTGAGCACTTCAATGCGCTCGACGTCGAGGGTGCCGAAACCGAGGCTGCGCGACGACACTGGAACGCCATCGATATTGAACGCCACTGAGCTGTCATCCATCGACATCTGGTACAGCGAGCCGACGCCACGGATCAGCACATTGAAGTCATTCGGGCCTCCGGAGGAGTTGACGCTCACGCCGGACGTGTTGCGCAGCGCGCTTTCCAGCGTGTCGAGGCGCTGGGTGCGCAGTTGCTCGCCGCTGATCACGCTGAGGCTGATCGGCACTTCCTTCGGGTCTTCCTGCTCCATGCGCGCAGTCACCGTCGAGGCCGGCAGTTGCACGGGCTCGGCGGCGGCGGCGAGCGCCGAATTGGCCAGTGTGAAACTCATGGCTATTGTTATAGTATTACATTTATAGCAAGATTGGCGGGTAGCCGTCGTGTTGCATCGTGCAGACATGATGGGACCTTGACTGAGGATTCTGATCGGCGCGCGTTGCGAGGTGGCAGCGGCGATTTGGCGGAGCCTTTGCAGCGCGCCAGATGCTAATAATTATCAATTGCGCACATCTACCCCGATGTGATCTGATTCGAGCCGTATCCGGTCAGCCAGGAGATTTACGATGTCAGCCGTTCAAGGAGGCGCAGGGGAGCCGATGCCGGTCTCGCGAATCATTACGGGAGGATATGGAAGCGACCTCGGGCCAGGGGCGCACTGTCGCGTCACCCGCGTGTCGCTGCAGGACGGGCTTGACATCGTGCGGTGGCAAAGCACGTTCGAACAGCCGATCGAGTTGCCCTTGCAGGACGACAGCGATTGCATCCATTTCAGTTTCACCAACCTGCTCAAGGGCAAGGCCTCGTGCAGCTTTCAAGAGGGGCGTCGGCAACGGCGCTATGCGATTGACGAGGGCGCCGGCAGCATCAGCTTTGGTCGTTGCCGCCACGGTCTTTATCACCAGCACGGCGAAATCGATAACATCACTGTGATGATTCGTCCTGAAGTGCTTGAGCAGTGGGAGCTGAAACTCGACCCACTGCTGAACAAAGCGTTGGCCTGTGACCATTGCTTTCTCGATGGCCATCGCAGTGGCGAAATGAGCGCGACTGCGCACCTGCTCGGCACCGCCATGGACCAGGGTGCCGGATTGCCCCCGGCCCAGCCGCGCAGCAGTCTGTGGCTTTACGGGCAGAGCGTTACGCTGGTGAGCTTGTTCCTGGAAGTACGCCAGGACGCCGAGTGTACCTGCCGCGTCAGTAACACCGATCGCCAACGGCTGGTGCGTGCCCGTGAGCGTCTGCTTGAAGACCTGGGCAAGGCACCGAGCCTGTCTGAGTTGGCGCGTGAGTCCGGGTTGAGCCAACCCAAACTGACACGCGGGTTTCGGCAACTGTTCTTCAACAGTGTCTATGGCGTATTCCAGCAAGCACGCATGATCCAGGCACGCAGCCGCTTGATGAGCGGTGATGACTCCGTGATGCGCATCGCCTCGGACCTGGGCTACGCCAATGCCAGTCATTTTGCGACAGCGTTTCGTAAGCAGTTCGGAATCAACCCGTCGACGCTCAAGAATGGCGGGAGGAGCAAATCACTGGGTATTAATGCGTCGTGAATGAAGATGTGCCTAAGCGCACTGATTTCGTTTGACGCACGGGCGGATGCGGCATGGAGCTGAAGTCAAGCATTCACTAGAGGCTATCGGGGTCCCCAAAAAACATTTTGACTGGGCTCTAGCACGGTAGTCGCAGCCTGAAAAAAACGAATTATGCCCCCAGTTATGCCCCCAGTTGCGCGTAGTGTTCGAGCGATCGCGAATGGCGATTTCTGGCACGGACTTGGGTGGCTTTGGCTGGTATTCAGTGCGCCTCCGTATACTGGATTAGCAACCCGTATCTGGCAAACCCTTGCTCGTCCGGAAGAGGATATGGGTAATGAGTCGATATCCTTAAATGGTGTTGTTGGGTCTTTCTCTCTGCACCTATCCTGAAATTGACTCCAGAGATGCTCGTGCTCTGCGTGATGTTGCCAGGGCTCTGGATGCTAGGGACGTTGATCCGCATGTCCATCGGCAGTTGCAGCGTAATGCGAGGCGCCTAGGCACGGAAAACGCCTACGAAGCGGTTGTTCAGCATTGAAAGCGGTGGGCAAAATTGAACATCGTGTTTCTTGTCGTGGATCTCGATATTCCGGTCGGGGCCAGAGCATCGTGCTTCAATTGGCCGCCGAATCGGCTGGCAGCGGGGGAGGGGCTCAGGTTGCGATGTAGAGGGGGCGCCTACCTTTGCTGTTCATGGCCGGTTAAACTGTTGTGCCCGGTCGGTGATCAGTCGTTCGGCAAGTGCAACTGCACTTCCATGGCGTCATGAAGGAGTCGGACGACCTCGATCAGGGCGTCATTTGCCACACGATAGAACACGATATGGCGTGGGCTTTTGACCCTCCCATGGGGGTGTTTGACCTGCTGGCGTGAATAGGTGAGGTGATAGCTGCGAAGGCCCGGTGCAAGCTCATCACGGTCGTGGCTGCCAATGCAATAAGGAGTGCTGGCAAGAGCTTGCAACGCCGTGAGTATCAGCGCCTGGTAGCGCTGCCGTGCTTGATCGCCGAACTGCGTCTGGGAGAGCCTGAGGATGTCGACAATGTCGGCGCGCGCCGCGTTGGAAATCCGATACTGCGGCATGCTCAGTGTTTCTCGCTCGCGAGAGTGGTGGCCTCCAGGCTCAAGCCCTCTAGGTAAAGCTCCAGATGCCCTTCGTTCAATTGAGTAAAGCGCCCGTGTTCAAGATCCATGATGCCGATCGAGGTCGCCAGACGCAGCGCCTCAATTTTGGCAGTGTCTTCGGCGACGCGCTGCTCCAGTAAACGCAAACCTTCTCGCATCACTTCGCTGGCATTTTGATAACGGCCGGACTGGACCAGGTCTTGGATAACCTGTTCTTGGTGAGGGGTGAGCACAACGTTTCGCGTCGCCATCATTAGCTCCAACTCTGGGCAAACATATTGTTTCGATCGTTGGCATATTATGCCATTTTACATAAACTCAGGGAGTTTGGGATTTGTATCTGACGAACTGTAAAGTGTGGGGTCATCCTTTGCGCCGAACAGATGGCCCGGACTGTATGCGCACAAAGTCCAAGCAAGGCTGTCGCATGCGGGACGTCGTGGACAGCTTAATTAGTGTGGGCCTCGGGCCTTCAGTTTTGCCAAGCCTTGTTTGATGTGTCCGGCGTTCTCTCCAATCGTTTGTAGCGCGCCGCGGATATTGTCGCCTGTGTCCGTCGTACCCTTGCGCTCAATCCACAACGTCAACTCCATCACCGCCGCCTCTAAGGCGAACTGGTTTTGGTACAGACGCTCAAGGACATCAGGCAGTGAATATTCAGTGGGTATTGTTTCGACTCCAATGAAGGAGCCGAAAGCGTAGCAGCGGGGGAGGCGGATGTCCCGAGCCACCCGTGAGTTAAGTGAATGAAACGGTTTAGAGTGAGGGTCAGCATTCGCCAAAAACTGCCGTTGCGACAGGCAGCAGACGGCCAAAAGCTGACGTCACCCAAGCCGCTTCCGCTAACGTAGGACGGTCAGCCTGGGTGTGCAAGGTGACATCGGCAGACGCTTACCGAGGTACTTCAGCATCATGTAGATGTCCTCATTTTCGGTGGCGATCACCAGCAACCCCAGCGAATCGAAGCCGTGCGTTATGCGCGGGCCACGTCCGCACTGGAAGGCATTCGACCTACTGAACTTCTGCTCAAGCTGCAGACCCTATTCCTTGGAGGCGAGATCACGATCGAGGAGTCCAACGCTGAGGCGCGACGGCACTACGGTTTGCCCGTTCTGCCTGAGCCCCTGTCACGCCGTGGTGCATTACGAAGTTGATAATCTAGTGCCATACTCAAGGAACGGCGTTCGATGTATGTTTCTTTTAAAACAAATATTGGGAAGGGAAAAGTTATGAGTAGCGAAAATCCGAAAATTGAAGTTGTGGGGCCTAAAGGGACATATCAAATTTGCCTCAAGTCGGGTGCAACTGTTGTGCTAGATGGAGTTGAGCTGTGTACATATGCGCCTATCCCAAATCCTCCAGTTCCAGTAGAACCGCAGTATTTTTTCTTCCAGAAAGAGGGGGTGCGTGTCAGCTTTACGGCACATTTTGTGGGTAAAAATACACACGGAGAGAAGCCGCTGGATGATGTTATTGACGCGATTTTCCGTCTGAAATGATCTGAATGGTTCCCCGGCGCTTATCGCTGAGCAAGCGCAATGCCTTCGGCTTCTGTCCCGGCGCCCTGGAGGCACTCGACGTCGAAATAGAGGAAACGATCGACTTCCTACTCAATCATAGCTCTCGCCCAGGAACGGCGTTCGACGTATTTTCCTGGTCACGCCACACGCGGAACGCGTCCAGCAAATCGCCTTCCGGCCAGCGACCTTTCTCGACCCGCTCAGTAAGGCTGAATCGCCCCTAATTTCGTAGACACGCCGAGTGACCGCTTCTGGCCGATAGCGGCCTGTCATGGATGCCCCTCAACGCCAAACATGTTCAATGCGTTTCATGCCGTCGATGCCAGACCATAAGCACAGAGCAGACAACCGCTCGAAAATTCGAGCAATCGACTTAAGAGACAGTGGCTAGCCGAAGGGCCCGAGTAGGTTTAGAACGCTGACAATGCCCCGAGCAAGAGGCCAAGAGGTGAGCCTTTTGACGCACTGATGCGTAAGCCAGCACAGCAGGCGTACCGAACGTCAGGACTCCGCCCCTGGCGGATAGCCGAAATACGCCTTATACGCATGGTTGAAATTGGCAGGGTTGGCGTAGCCCAGGCGGTGGGCAATTTGTGCGACGTGCCATTTGCGCTGGCGCAGCAGGTTGCGGGCCAGTTCCAGGCGCTGTTGGCGCACGTAATCGAGCATCGACTGGCCGTACACCCGGCTGAAGGCGCGTCTCAGGGTGGTTTCACCCACGCCCAGTTCCCGTGCCAGCGCCAGAGTGCCGGGTGGGTTCATCAGGTCGGCGTCGAGCTTGAACCGTGCTTCATGCGCCAGGTCCGAGTGGCTGCGCAACCAGGCCATAGGGTTGGCCGGCTGTGGCGCCAGGTGCGTCGCCAGCTCGATCAGCACGGCCAGGCTCAGGCTTTCCTGATTCAGCCGCTCCAACGTCCCCTGGTAGGGCGAGTGATAAAGGCGCTCGAACAAACGCCCGACGACACGGCAACCGTGCAGTTCTGAAAAGTGCATGCCATCGTCGAGCAGCCTGGCCAGCGATTGCAGTGACGGGTCTTCTTCGGCCAATTCGCGTAAGTAGTCGCCGCCGATGCGCAGCCCGGCCATGCGCGCACGGCTGCCGGCGGGCATCTGGTCCATGGCTTCCATGCTTTCGCTCAAGCCCAGCACATGAGGCGCGCCGGGGGTGTATTCATTTAGCCGACCGTCTACCCGATGCTGCCATTGCCCACCCAGTACCTGCACGATGCATACGCTGTCGGGCAGCACCTTGTGGATACGTAAAGGTTCGGGGAACTGCAAATCGCAGTCGAAATACTGCAGGTGCGACCGCACCGTCTGAGCGCGGTAATGGCCGATCGCGCTGCCGATGACCTGCCGCGCGCTGGCATCGAATACACCGGCCTCGTCCAGGGCCTCTGGGTGATCGAAGCAGAAGTGGGTGTCCAGATAGGGGTTGCGGCGGTCCATTGGTAAAAGCGTCCGTCAGAGCGGGTGGGCAGCGTTGCATGATATCGACATCGGGTAGCCCGATCAGTTGTTGTGACCCACGGCCTTATTGTTGTGCGCCACGGCCGGACCGCTTGGCAGGCGCCGGCGCTTTGATTTCAATGCTCGGCTTTTAACTGTCGAGGAAGCCATAAATGTTGATGTATCGCAAGTGGGCAGCGCTGCTGGGCCTGGTTCTGGCCGTGATCGCGGGCCTCGCCCAGGCTGAAAACCGCCCGGAAGCCGCGGAAAAAGTGCTGGCCTATGCTGGCGAAGGCGGCGTGAAAGTCTGGACCCTGCGCATCGGTGCGCGCAATGACAATCAGGCGCTGGTGCAGTTGGAGGGTGTGGACCACGACTGGAACATGAAGATCCAGAAAATGGCCGTGGAAAAGACCAGCAAGGACACCCGCTATTTCACCACCGTGGACGGCCGGAAATTCGTGGTGTTGGTGCTGCAACAAGGTTGGGGCGAGCTGTACCTGCCTGGCGAATCGCAGGCGCTGAATGTCGGCTATGACGAGTTCCTGTCCAGCCAAGGCAATGCACAGGCTTTCCTGACCGACTATTTGCAGGCCAACTGAGCCATGGGCCGATTCGCGCGGTGGTCGTGGCCGCTGACGATGTTGCTGCTGCCGCTGGTACTGATGGGCTGGGCCAGTGTGCAAGGCGGGCGGGTCGATGACGTGCTGCGCGAAGCACAGGGTATGGGCAGCCACTACGTCTGGCTGCGCGTGCGTCAGGTGCTGGCGGGGCTGGCCTACTGGCTGGCCCTCGCCGCGTTGGTGGCCGGACCTGCGACGTGGCTCAAGCTGAGGCTGGATGCCTGGCGCGCGCTGAAGTCCAGGGATTTTCTCTACGACCGCCTGTTCCTCTGCTGGCGTGCCTTGGGGCATTGGCTGGTGGCGTACACCGGGCTGTTGGTGGGCGCGTTGGCCCTGAGCCTGGTGTATGAACTGAGCTGGGGCTGGGACCACTTCAAGGCCGGTGGCGCGTTCATGCTGGTGGTGGCGGTGCCGCTGATTGCGGTGCTGTGGGCGGGATGTTTGTTGATCGGGCGTCTGCGCCAGCGATGGCATGCCCTGGATAGCCCGTCCTCGGCGCTTCTGGGGCAAAGGATCGGGCGTGACAAGGCCCCGGCCTTGTGGGCGTGGATTGAACAACTGGCCACAGCCACCTGCGCGCCGGTGCCCGACCATATCGTGGTGGGCATCGACCAATCATTTTTCGTCACCAGCGTCAATGTGGCCCTGCAACCGGCCTGCGACTTGCTCTGCGGGCGTACCCTGTACCTGCCGCTGACCTACCTCTCGACCCTGAGCCAGGCCGAGACCGCGTCGATCATCGGTCATGAGCTGGGCCATTTCAGCCGCCGCGACACCGAGCGCGGCAGCCAGATCGGTGCGCAATTCAGCCTGATGTGCCTGCACTTTGCGTTTATCCGTGCCGAGGATGCCGACCCGGCGTGGATCGAGCGCCCGGCGATCTGGATGACGCAACGTTTCCTGCATTACTTTCAACTGGCGGTGCATCACTGGGGACGCGCTCAGGAATTGGTCGCGGATCGGGTGGGCGGCAATATCGGCGGTGAGCGCCTGTTCTGCCAGGCGCTGTTACGGGTGATCGCGTTGGACGGTGAAATCGCCACGCTGCTCGCCGAGCATCACTCCAACCTGATCCAGGCGCTGGCCGACCACCTGAGCCACACGCCGCTGCGCCTGAACGAGGCGGCGCTGAACCACGCCATCGCGCACCCGTTCGATACACACCCGCCGACGGCACTCCGCCTACAGCAACTGGGCGTAACCCTGGATGACGCGCTGCTGGCCGAGGCCACCCGTGTACCCACCGAACACGACCGACACTGGTTCAGCCAGCTCACCCATACGGCGTCGTCGGCTGCCACGCAGCCCGTATCACCGCCGATACCAACCGTCCAAAGAGAATGACCCATGACCCAACCTTCCGATCCGCTGTCGGATCTCGCGAGCTCACTCAGCCAGGAATATGCCGAATCCCGCGACGCCCAGCGCGAACGTGCGATGGCCGAACTCGAGCAGGTTATCCAGCGCGTCCCCGAACAGACCGAATTCACCAACTCGCGCCGCTACAAGGTGCGCAGCCCGCTGTTTTTGCTGGTTGCCCTGGGCTTGCTGGGGTACGCCCTGAATAGCGGGTCCACCAGCCTGGCCGTGTGTGCTGCGGTGATGGCGGTGGTGTTTGCATTGATCACCTGGCAGCACCGCAACGCCGGGCAACACGTGTTTATGCGTTTGACCCGCCGCCAGCTGTTTGCGGACACCCTGAGCGCACCCGTGGATCTGCTGGACATTGTCGACGTCTCCATCAATGACGAAGGCTGGCTGACGGAGCAGAAACTGATGTTGCGTGCCGATGCGCCCCTGCCTGTTCATCGCTCCGCGCGACAGATATTCGGCAACCAGGCCATGGCCCTCAAAAAGCCCCAGCCGCAGATCCGCATCCTGTCTGCCGGCCTGGTGCATGAAGGCATCACCCTGGATTGCGACCAGATTGCACACATTCTCAACGCCTATTGCCAAGCCGCCCACGCACAACGACAGCTTGATGCGCTGCGCCAGGGCACTCGGAGCGATTCCTGAGCGGTTGTACGGTGAAATCTGGGTCATGAAATCAGGGTCGGACCACACTTCAGATAGTGGTGGCCTGACCCCGTTTGTATGGCCCCGCATGTATGCGATGGGCAAGGCCGATAGACAGGGCATTTCACATACGCAGCATCGATTCACCGTCCATTCCGCAGGGAGGATCGAATGTGCCATGCCATCCAATCAGCGGGCGCCCAAACGAATCTGCGTAATACTTGGCTTCGCTGGGAATTTGTACCACTCCTCCCGCATAGGCAACGAGCATCAACGTACTCGCTCGATGCTCATTCGCCTCCTGGAAAAGGTTACTGCTGGGCAGCAGAGCTGGGTTGGACGGAACTGACCACAAGGAGCGATCCTCAAAGCTTGACCGATCCAGTAGAAGAGCGAGTTCACTGTGTCCATGCTCCCGAGCCACCTCAATTGCGGACTTCCCTTTGGCGTTCTGCCTGGCAGCTGAACCCCCAAGGCGAATGAGTTCAACGCATGCAGCCTCGTGCCCGAAATAAGCGGCTTGGTGCAAGAATGTCCAGCCGGAGGAGGGCGCCTGGTACAGGCTGCAAAGCCGGCCGAGCAAAGGCTCTTGCATCCACTGCGACATAACGCTGTCCCAGTCTCCATTTTTGGCCTGCTCGTAGATTTGACTTATCAGATAGTTCAGAGCGCTCATGCGTTTACGACCTATGATCGACAGTGTGGTTCTAATCGGGATCAGGTTGCGCGGGATTATCTACGATGGAGGTAACGCTGCGACATATCAGTTTTTCATGTGTTTAAAGTCTGCCCCCTTTTTTTATTGCCGATTGTTCATTACGGCAATTCTGTTGTGACTGACGGCCATGCAATAGGTATGAGCAAATAATTCTGTCCTAATAGGCTTTTACTGGTTCAAAGGCGTCTGTCTGATGATACGAAGCACTTTCATATTCCTTTTGGCTGCGGGCATTGGCTGCGTCCACGCGGCCGAGAAGGTGCCGTTGGCGCGCGAAATCAAGGACTGGATTATCGGCTGCGATAACACACGAACATGCACGGCCATCAGTGCCGTGCAGCAGCGCGATGACACTGGTTTTTCAACGTTCAGCGTACGAATCACACGTGAAGCCGGCCCGCAGGGCGCCTTGCATGTCGGGGTGTTCAGCTACACGAAACCCCTCGGCCAGCCAACACTTGATGACGAACCGCTGAAGTCTCAATTTGAGCCTGGCGAACTGAAAGAAGGCGATACACCCGAGGTGTTTGCGCTGAACGGTAAGTCAGCCCAAGCCCTGATCACAGAATTGCGCAACGGGAACTACCTGGTACTGCCGTTCAAGGAGGATAAATCGTACGCATCGCTAAGCGGGATGAGTGCGGCGCTGTTGCTGATGGACTCGGTCCAGGGGCGGGTCGGCACGCAGGACGCCCTGATCTCCAAGGGGCCGGCGCCCGCTGGCAGCGTGCCGCAAGCCGCTGCCGCTCCGCTAGCGCCAAGTTGGCAGGCACCTGCCGTGCTGACGCCGGACAAAGCAAAAGAGATCACGGATGCCGTGGTGGTCGCCACGCGCAAGGACTGGCAGGAAGATCTGAATGAAGGTGTCGTGCCAAAAGCCAAAGCGTATGCCTTGAGTTCAGATCAAGCGCTAGTGATCATCGAAACCGGCTGTGGGGCCTACAACTGTTTCTACACTATTTACCAGGCGCCTCTGGAACACCCGGAGCAGGCGCGTGCGGCGCTGATCGCCGAAGTGCCAAACCTGCCGGAAAGAGAGCCCCAGGGCTTCGTAGAGTTTGATCCGGCCACGGGTGAACTAAACAGTCAGATAAGGGCGATGAGTATGGGCAATTGTGGCACTGCGCTGCGCTGGCGTTACGATGGTAACGGTTTCACGCTGACGCATGCGGCTGAAATGATCCCGTGCATGGGGCTGGATCAGGTGTATTGGCCTGTGTTGTGGCGTACCCAGGCAAGCCGCTGATACTGTCGGATATCCCCCCATGCTGACGTTCCTGATTGATCCGAGCAGTGACACATTGGTTGCCTTGGAATGGTCAGGCCGTCGAAAGAGCAATCGCTTTTTCTAAGACGGCTTGTAACATCTTCTCCGGTGATTGTGCCTTGTTGAAGACGCTCGGTGAAAATTTATCAGCGTCGTTTTCAGTCGATTGCCTGAGAAGGGCGAGCGGCCCCGATTGTTCTAACTGCTCTTGGTAAAGATTTTTTATACTGTCCCTAAAGCCATCAGGGTATGCCGCTTTCTCGACCGCTGGAAGATCATCGAAATAGTCCATGATGCCTTTGAAGATTTCACTGTTGTCACCGCCGTTCGTGATATTGGCGTACAACTTGGAAAAATAGGTTTCATCCTGCTTACTAAGCTCCCCATAGGCAGCATATCGTTCTGCATCCGTATAGGTTCCTGAATCGTCATAAACAATATTGCTTAGCCCGTTTCGAGCCATACCTTCAAATGGGTTTGGAAGTTTTTCCGGAGGGAGTTTAGAAAGCCCAATTGCGTAATCCAGTGACTGCTGACCTAACGCCAAACGGGCAGGGTCGTCTGTTTTGGGAAGCAGGCCCTCATTATTAAGATTCCCGCCAGCAATCCGCTGCCCGAAATTGTATATATCGCTCTGACCTTTTGCATATTGTCCTTTTAAATCCTTATTGGACATAGAGGCTTGTTTATCATCAGCCTTACTTAATGCGTACAGTGCCCGTGCAGAATCGGAGATTGTGACGGTCTCCGTCGTCTTGAGGGCGACATCCCCTGAAGGTAAATTTACAGGGTTGGACGAAGGCGGCTTCTCTTGTGTAGACACTTTTGCCTGTGTGCTTGCTTGATACGATTTAATCGAAACATCCATGGTGATACTCCATACGATGGAGATAGATCGAGAGCTATCTCCAGCTAGGGTGCCTATACAACTGTAGGATTATTTGATTTCAAATTCGACAGTGTAGTTATAGGGAGGCGCCGATTGAATTGCTGTGATAGTGGCATTGCAAGTAGCCATATTAGAACCAGTGCTTGTGCCCATTTTAGTCCAGCTAGGAGCTTTAGTCGTTGGATTGACTTGGTGGCTTGCTGCAAAACGACATTTCTTATTACCTGACGTATAGACGAAACGCATTCCTGACACCGTATCCGCCACACTGGTCAGGGCAAATGTGGTCGTTGCAGACGGCAGAATCATACTTGGGGAGGGGGCTACACTCCCTGAAAAGTACTCGAAAGTGTAGGCGGCTGGACCGGTCGTAGAGTTCTTTACCTTGACGGTGACGATTATGCCTGCCTGGGCAGATGCAATCATAGAGGTGAATAGAGTTGCTGCCCCGAACAGTTTAGCGAATCTCATAAATATCCCTTTAATTTGATAATCACTATGACTCTTGTACTTGCGCGTCGTCTTGTATAGAAAAGACAGCAAGACTCAACCTCTATAACGGCAGGTGACCAGAATTCTTTAAGCCAAGGGTTGCGTTTTGGACACATCGGATGAATAACGAATTCACAACCTGCGGGAACTAATACATATCCAGCCTGCAACCCTTCAATTTCAATAGCTTGCGCAGTGGTCCTGGTTGCCGCTGCCGGCTATCACCATAGTGGCGAGGAACTGCGCAGCGAGAGTCCTTATCACTGCTGCTGACCCTGCCAGCAAACCTTCCGCTTCACCCCAAAGGCGGGCCAGGACTATGAACTGATTCTGTTGGACGGTGGCCGGTGCCTGGTCGCGTTGTAGGGCTTGAACCCGGCTGGCCAAGCTGAAAACAAGCCTGTTGAAAAGGCAGAGCTTGCGTACGTCGAGGTGCATCATATCCAGCTAGCAGGCTGGGCCAATCGCCGGAACATTCTGACGAACATAATAATTGTCGAATTCACTGCTTTCGACGAACTGGAAGCCATGGCGGGTATAAAAGCGATTGGAAGCGCTTTCCTTGAGAGCACCCACTTTAATAGGAAGCGCAGCTGCATCCGCCTCTTTGAAAATCTGCGTGAGAACAGCGGACCCCACCCCTGATCCTTGCGAGCTCGGCCTTACATACAAGTGGTCTAGCAAGAGTTCATTGTGGTGATGTTTGACCACTACGAAACCCACCCTCTCTCCAGATACCTCGATGTAACGTGTGCAGCGAGCTTCAAAACCGCTAAGAAACCGCTCCCGCGCACGGACCGGATCAAACCGCCCAACACTCTCCAGACTTTCGCGCATGGCCTCAATTCGAATGGCTACCAGATTATCCAAGTCGCTTTGTTGAGAGGGGACCAAAGTGATGGGGGAATTTTGATTGGGTGTGACGGGCATATGGTGTGCTCCAACTACCATCCTGGGAGCTCAGTATAGAGAGTCTGATACTGATATAGCGACCCGCATGGTATGTTCACGGCATAAATGGAGTAATGGACCCCAGGAAGGAAATCGCAATGCCAATCGACACCCACCCAATCCGCATTCTCTCGCAACGCCTTAGTATTGAGCCCTTCTGCGAGCAGGACGCTGCTGAGTCTTTCCCTTGTCTCACACCGTCTCTGACTCGCTACATGTCCTGGGAGCCGCCTGCCTCGCTAGAAGAGTACGCGCAAGTCTGGGAGCAGTGGCTGCCTGCGATAGCGGATGGCAGCGACATCGTGTTCACGGTCAGGGAACTGGTGAGTGCCCGTTTTACCGGCTTGGTCGGGCTGCACCATACCGGCAGTGAAACACCGGAGTTGGGTATCTGGATCCGTGAAGATAAACACGGGCTGGGCTTTGGTGGTGAAGCGGTGCGGGCGGTTGTTCAGTGGGCTAGCAAGCGGGTGGCGGCAAAGCACTTCATCTATCCTGTTGCGACGCAGAACCGTGCGAGTCGACGTATTGCCGAAGCTTTGGGGGGAGTTGTCATTGAGAGGCGGACGTTGGAGAAATATGATTCGGTTGTGTACCAGATACCGGGGTTAAACTCTGGGTAACAGGTTTGCCGATTGTTGTCCTTCACGAATGGCAGAAACCGGCCAAAAGCAGTCACTGCGCGGATGCTGAATGGGAAGCGGTGAGCGTCTGGTGTGATGTGAGTTCGAATCTCTCCTTCACCGCCAAATTGCAAAAACGCAAACCCCTGATTTTCCTAGAGAAAATCGGGGGTTTGTGGTTTTTGGCGTCCGAAAAATGCCCCCATGGGACCGTCATGGGACTGGTGCGTCTTTTTGGTGCGTTTGTGGGGGGCGCACACGTCCGCCGTTCTCGTGATTCCAACTGCGGATTGAGAGGGGAGTAAAGGGGACAGGTTGAGCTTTCGCAGAAGGCTAATCAGGTACTGAGGGTGCTACTGATCTGGTTTCAGATGAGAACGAGCTTCTTCCCAAGCTCTTCGTGCTTCAGCATATTTTGCATCTGCCAGGTCTTTTGCAGCCTGAAACTTTCTTATAGTTTCATCTGTGGTCGGCCTAACGCTCAGCAATGCATATGCAATTTCATTCAAATGATCAGCTTCAGCAAATAGACGGTTACTTTCCGCAGTTTCCTCCGCCCATATCCGTTTGGATATTTTTTGGTGCCGCATATTTCCTCCTGGTACCACGATCTGCAGAAAAGGCCGGGCTCGAACCACATTGTTCAAATATCGAGCGTTAAGGGAGTTAAATCAATGATGTCATAAAGCCTTCAACTTACAGGATCCTAATTATCGAATTTGCAAGGACGGCACTTATAGCGCGGCAAGGCGACCTATACACGGGAATGATCTACACTCAGGCCTCGCTTTTCTGGCATCAATAGGGGCCTTTGTGAACATTCGGGAGCTGGTTCTGTGGTCCCTAGGAAGTGCTGCAGTATGGATTTCGATTGTCGTGGTTTTGGTGGCCATTCTTTGATGGGGAGATGAGCCATCAGTAGATGTAGCATTCAGTGTCAATGAGCGTACAGTCGGTGCTCCACTGTTAACCAACGGTGAGCGTGGCGGGTGATTCGTGATCAACTCTATAGGCGACATTCACCCAATTAGATCTGAGGCGGAAGATTTGCTTGGCAAAATTGTTAAGGCGAATTCCAGACTCCAAGTCTTTAGTGTTGAAGGTGAGGTCCTAGCTTTGATGTGGAGGCTTGAAACAGATGACGGAATTTCAAGGCTCGACATTGATAACCTTCGCGTCGTATTCAAAATGGCGTCAGAAAAACGCCTCCATGAGTTAGCGCGTCAAAAAAGTTAAGCGCGCCGTTACTAATAACGCCGTTTATGTTCAAAAGGCCCCCACACTTTAGCCAGGTACGGGGGCCTTTTTGTGTGCTCACGCAAACCAGAACCCCCTAGACTGGTATACCGACTCCCCCTAAAGTGCTGTCACGCAACACCTGACACCTACTCGATAAGGAATCGCGATATGCCGTTACCCGTTACGCCGTACTTTGCGGAGCGCCTGAGGTCCCTAGGCGCTTGTTCCGCAAACGTAGCGTTTCTGGATGGGCCTAAAGAGGTCGACCATGAGCGTGCTTGACGATAACGAGGGAAGCGTGACGGCTTCCTTGGAGGAATGGGCCCGTGACTGGGAACTGGGCAAGAGTTGGTTGGTATGCAGGCACTGCAAAGGCCTGCAGAGTTACCGTGGCGGTAGTTCGCAGTTGCCTTTCCGTGCGCATCTAGCCCAATGCCCAGCTTTGAATCGTAGGGAACAATTTCCATTGTTGGAGTTGCGCGCCGCCTTGGACGCGCTCCGTCCGGTGACGCCATGAGTTTGATTTTTACGCTGAACGGAATCAGCCTGCCTGACCTGATACGCACCAAGTTGGCCAACCACCTGGAGCGCCTTGCCCGAGTTGAGGATCTGCGCGCCCTGGAGCTGGCCCGGGAACGCGCGGCAGGCTTTATAGAAGGCGTGGAGGCGGCGCGTGCGTTGACTCCGGCCACCATCGAGGCGCTGCTTATTGCGGTTGAGGAAGCGGCGTTGGCGCGCCGCCTGGAGCTGACGCCATGATCGGCGAAGCGATACAGTCAGACACCCTGATAGCATTGGTCAGCCAAAACGAGGTGCGTGAGGCTGTGGTGGGCCGCGTTGCCGGCGATAACAGCCAGTGGACTTTATCCATCCGCTTGGGTGGTCCTACGGCGCGCCTGATACCAGTGCGTTCGCGACGTGAGCCGTTACGCACCTGGGCGAGTCTCACGGCCGTAGGCCGGTTCGCCGAAGCGGTGGGGCTCAATAGGATCAGTGTTGAGCTGTGACCGGTGATAGCTTCAACGCCAGTTGCAGCATCCCCACCATGTCTGGCCCGTCCTGGTTGATCCACGTGCCATAGTGCTGACGGATCATGTTGCCGTTGGTATGCCCCATTTGTTCGGCGATCCAATTAATTGAAGCAATGCCAGTGGTCAGAAACAGACTGGCGTGCGTATCCACGCATTGGAGAAGTTCTCGCGAATGGCCGCTTTTGGCCGATTGCTGCCTGTCGTGAGGGTCAGCAAGCGGCCAGAAGCAGACGCCCAGATATCTCAACGAATCAGGCGTTATCCGCCAGCAATGCAAACGCGGTTGCGCCCACAGTGCTTGGCCTCATAGAGCGCAGCGTCGGCGCGCTGGAACCAGAGCTGCGAATCGGTCTCGCCGGCATGGGCAGCGAGACCCAGACTGAGCGTGTGCGAAATGATCTGATCTTCGAATTCGGTCGGCGTCGCCTCGAAGGCTTCACGCAGGTGATTGGAGATGCGTTCAGCGCCTTCGCGATCAATACGCTCAAGGACCAGGATGAACTCCTCTCCACCGAAACGGCCGACGATATCAGTCTGGCGCGAGTTGGCGCGTAAAATATTGGCAAAGCTACGCAGTACAGCATCGCCGGCAGCATGACCATAGGTGTCGTTGACCGTCTTGAAGAAGTCGATATCAACAATCGCGAGCCACAGTGTATCCCGTGTAGCAGGCTGTTTCATCAGCTCGTCCAGACGACGCTCGACGCATTTGCGGTTATTCAGCCCGGTAAGGCCATCAGTATTTGCCGAATGCTCAGCAGCGAGACGTTCCTGCTGCTGGGTACGTATCCACAGCGCAAGAGAGATGGCGAAGCATAGGACTTCGATCAGCGCGGCACTCTGAGTGATCGTCATCGGTGCGATCATGTTGATTTCCGGAGGCTCGCCCTTAATACCGTACCAGGCCCAGGTGACGCTGAGCGCACTGAGACCGAAGGTCGCCCAGCCAATCAGCAGCCAAATTGCATGCGGCGTACCACGCCTCCAACTGACAAAAGCAAAGTACGCATTGATAATCGCGGTGGCGTTGAAGAAGCGGTACATGAGGAAAAGTGTATCGAGAGGCAATGCGCGCAACGCACACAAGATCGCAACCACGGCATTCGCCAACGCAAACCCCAGGGCAACGCGGTCGAGTATCGGAGCAACGGAGTTCAGGCGCAGTGCCTTGCGGGAAAATAGAAAGGAAAAACACAGCGCGCCGCTGACCAGCAGGCCGAGGCCTTCGTTCGTCCAGAAACTTGTATCCGGTGCAAGATGCTGCGCGAGCAGGCCGCGCAAGTTGAACCACGCGAAGCCAGTACACGTGACGAAGGCGGCATAGGTGATAAAGGTCGGCTGACGCAGCACGATACCGAACAGCAGCCAGATGGCACCCAGCGTGATGTATACGCCCAAGTGTGTTGTGTAGATAGCGGTATAGGCCTGCAGGGCCGCCATGAACGCAGCAGGCTGGTACAGGCGCAAGGTCAAACGCATATCGTCGCCCGACACTGAGCGCAGCCGCACGAAAACCCGCTGTGTTTCGCCAGGGGCAATGCTGTGCATGATCGCAGGTAGGGGCGAAGGCAGAACGCGGCTGGAAAATGGCAGGCGATCGCCGACTTCCCGCTGCCATGGGGTCGGGGCTGTCACAAAAACCGTCATGGAATCAATCCATGGCGTGTCATCAACAAGCACCCAAGGCTGGGCATCCGCGCCTGGATTGTGCAGCGTTAGCCGCAGCCAGAACCCGTCTCGGGTGATGCCCTGATAAAGATCAGCTTGTGTCAGCGGCTTCCACGCGGAGGGATCGAGTTGCTGCAGCGACTCGTAATTGTGTGGATCGCGCTGAAATTCGGCATGGCCAACCATCGACAGGCCATCGAGATTTGCATCAACCGCAATAGGCTCCAACGCATATACATGTGAATGCGCCAGCAGCGCCAGAACAACCAACAAAAACCGAAACACCGCCAAACCTCGATGCTCTCTCATACATTCCCTGCTATTGCTCTTCGTGCGAGTTGGTTTAAGTAACAATATCCCTATGAATAGGCTGCGCTACGCTAAAGCCTCCGAGCATAAATCAGGAGTCACGTCGCCAGCAGTCAACGGCTCCTTCTGGCCGACAGCTTCCTTTCAAAGCACCCGCGAAAATGTGCGTTACATTGACTTTACCGATACAACTTCTACATACCTGAATTTTTTCCTGGCTATCTTGGTAGCCTCCTGCTCTGCCAGCAGGGTACTCAGCGTATCGGCCTCATGAACGATCTCGTAGGTCTTACCCTCAAATTCGTTGCTCACCCGCAGAGTCACCTTGAGCCTAGGGGTAAAGCCATTCGATACTTTCTTCTTTGCAGCTTTAATAGGCTGCACTGCTATGGTTTCCCGGACGATGTCCTGTTGGCGCGATTTAGGTGCTGACGCAGGTGGTTCGGTTTGCCCAAATAACGCCCGGCGCATCTCTTCTTCAATAAGATCTGTATTCATCATTTTTCTCAGAGAACCTGATGTGTGAGGTATTCAATTCTAACTCAGCCACAGATTTGCTTGCTGGTGGCGCAGATGCCGGTTGTCTCAGTCAGCACTACCGCCTTACCTGTGGTTCCCGCTCCTATCTAGACAATTAGGCTACTTGTTGTCTACCGCAGAGGACCGCTATGGGTCGACTGCTGCCGGTCATGAGCGAAAAACATCAGCCTTTTCGGTGATGGATTGGAACTGCTAATCCTGTAGGCCACGTACTACTTGCCCTACAGAGCCGACCTGATAGCTGCGTACCAATTTTGTACCGACATGAGTCCATACAGCGACGCCCTGCTCCTCACGACAGGCGGCCATCGGCCGTTAGCTGGCCTATATATCGTCGTGATTTTTACGATTGTTTATCGACCAGCTTGGTTGCAAAATCGGCGGCTCACGCGGTTGAGCCTTATAGGTAGGGAGTTCAGATGGAAACTTTCGAATTGGATGACTTGACCCATGAGCAGATCAAGGCGTTTTGCCAATTGGGTGATGAACATCTGGAAGGCGGTGATTTCACGGCTGCCATCGGTCAGTACAACCTAGCGTGGGAGTTGATTCCAGAACCCAAAAATAACTGGGAAGCGGCGACATGGGTGCTTGCCGCTATCGGCGATGCCTGTTTTCAGGGAGGATTCTTTACCTCCGCAAAAGAGGCCCTTGAGTATGCGATGACTTGTCCCGATGCAGTCGGCAATCCATTTTTGCATTTGCGTTTGGGCCAAGCACTTTACGAGAAAGATGAAGCTGATCGAGCCGCCGATGAACTTATGCGAGCATACATGGCGGCTGGAGATGAGATTTTTGACAACGACGACCCCAAGTATTTCGCGTTCCTAAAAACGCGGGCCGTGATTTAAAAATCGGAACAGCCGATAACAAAAGCTCGACGGCGGCAATAAGTGGCCGATAACTGCCGTTTTCGAGACCCCGCGATTGGCCGATTTTTGCCGTTCGTGACGGGCAGCAACCGGCCAGAAGCGGACGTTGAGAACAGAGAAATAAATCTGTTCTCTTTTCCCAATGGACATCATTGCGGGGTACGCAAGGCTATCGTGTGGTGCGCGCAGCGCTCTGTACAAAAGCACCTTAGCACTTGGCGCCGCACAATTAGGCGAAGCATGGACTTCGCGTACACTAACGTTATGCCTGAGCCAATGCACTAACGAACAGCTCGTAGAGTGCTTGTGGTGGTATTGGGGGGAATACGCAACTAGCACGGTTGAAGTTACAAGCGCCAGCTGAGTGCAGCGTGAGTGCCCCACCAGTTAAAAGAAAACTGATGCTCTGGCGACTCCTGAAGTGGCTGGCATTTCTTTCTTCATCTGTTCCGGCACATGGTTGAAGGTCTAGCCTGTAGCGTGCAGGATCGGGTTGGATGGTACAGCGGTTCTTACACCCATCAACTTGATCTAGAAATTGCCTCTTTGCTAATCAGTGTCTGCGCACGCACATATTGTCCTGGCGTAACACCCATTATCCGACGGAACATGGCAATGAAAGCACTAATATTTTCGTAGCCAAGCTCAATCGCCGTTGTCGTCACTGACATCCCCTCGACCAATAGTTGAATAGCGCGCAACGTGCGCGCACGTTGTCGCCATTCAGAAAAACTAAAACCGGTTTCAGCGACCAGACGCCGGGCAAGTGTTCTAGGTGCCATACCTGACCAAGCAGCCCAATCCTCAAGTGATCTATTGTCATCAAGCTGAGCAAGTATCGCATCGGTGATACGCCTCAAGCGCGGGTCATTGGGGTGCGTCAGACCGATGGGTTCAGCGGGTGAGGTAGCAATTTCATCCAAGATGACTGCTGCAACCCGCGACTCCATTTCGTTGCGGGGTGGTTGTCCCCACGATGCAGCGCGGCTTACCGCTTCGCGCAGCAAACTGCTGACCCTAAATGTGCATGGCATTTGATGCAGGATCCCGCACTCTTGCTCCGCGATATAGACCATCGCTCCTGCAAAAGCGCCATGTGACATCATCGCGTGTGCGACACGGGGAGGTATCCAAATGGCATGGGTAGCTGGCACTACCCATGAGCCGCCGTCAGTGCTGACGGAAAGCAGGCCGGCAAGGCTTGCGATTAGTTGGCCTGTCGTATGAGTGTGGGGCGCCGTTTCGCGGATCGCCCGGTCGCGTTGCTCTATCGCCAACAGTGGCATAAGCGCGCGATTCATGGCTGGTTTACGTTATCCAATGTCATATCCGAGGTAGCCATATCCTGAATGCCTAATGGAGAATAAGACCGGTCAGACGAATACTCAATGTCTAAAAAACGCAAATGTTGCTTCTCTTGGATTGGCCTGATTATGCGTACCTCTCACACATTTATTTTCTGTGTTTTGGCCGTAACAGCTGGATGCGCAAGCTCACCTCCCTATTTGGCCCGTGAATCTTTAAAGGATCATTTGATGAATTCTAACCACATGGTGCATGCCGTCGATCATATTGGCTTCGCAGTCAGTTCATTGGAAGAAGCCATTCGCTTCTGGACAATTGGACTTGGGTTCACTCTTGAGCGTCAGTCGGAAATGGGCGGATCATTCATTTTGCAAGTAACCGGCACCGCCGATCCGAGCGTGCGAACGGCAATAGTCAAAGGCCCGGATGGCAGCCGAGTAGAGTTGCTGGAATATTCGCAGGGTGACCGCCACGGTATCACTCCACCTACGGCATCAGCGATTGGTTCAGCGCATTTGGCATTGAGAGTGCAAGACATATACGCCGTACTCGAACGCATTGAGCAAGCAGGCTGGAAAGTAAGAGGCAAGCCTCAAGCGATTCCCGCAGGCCCACGCAAGGGAACTCTAGTTGTATATGTGACCGGGCCAGATCATATCACTCTGGAACTGATGCAGGCTAATGAGTAGCTTCCTACCGAAGGCTGTTAAGCTTATTTCCCTAAAGCAATTACTTAAAGCGCTCTCCGTCGCGCATGACGTCTCATGCCAACTGGTCTCAATGGTTATCATCGGTTGGCATGTCCCCCGATAGCTTCTCCAGCAGCCTCAAATTTGACCAGTCTGAGCTGGCAATCGACGCGGCCCGGCGCGATCAAGGTTTAGTGCTTACCAGCCCTAGGTTGGTTGAAGAAGACGTACAACTAGGCTTTCTCGTACCTGTCTTTGAATCTGTACTAAAGACTGGCAAGGGCTATTATTTGGTGCAGGCCAAAGATGTGGTGCTGGGTGAAGCAGCCCAACTTTTGCGCCGGTGGCTTTGAGATGTAGCGCAGCGAGTTCAAAAAAACTGATGACTTAAGGGCGATGCTTTCTATTTAACGTGAACGGCAGGGGTCGAGAAGGTGACGTTGCCAGACGCCTTTCGCCAAGGCGCCAGGATCAGTGCAATCGCGCAACGCAACCTCACAGGTTCACCGGACGACCGGACGAAGGTGTCCACCATTCTGGAGCCCCATTTATGGGGCGGCATGGTGGTGCCGCTCAACAGTTCTCGGCCATGTGCGGTCTCATTAGTCGTTATGACCTCAAAGTCGTATTTGAGCGAGTTGGTGGTTACGTCGTACTGTCCAGCTTGCCGCCGTTTTTTATCTGGCTCAATCTGTATTGTGTACTCAGTATTCGTCGCGGGTGCTCCTGGAACGGTGCCTTCATTTCTTCGCAGATGTCCATCGTCCTTTCTTACCTGAGCGCAATTTGCCGGCGAGCCATGACAGCGCTATCGCCGGAATTGAGAGAAAGGCCGCAATGATGATACCAGCAGCTAGCAACGGGGATGTACCCGAAGTCGCCAAAACCACGGGGATCTGAGAGAGCATTACAATGCCGCCTGCGGACCACTGTGAGCTTTTTAGAACGGCTCCAAGGATCACGGACAACACTAGCGCGGCGGGATAGATGATGGTCCAGTAACTAGCTAGGTCCCAAGGCTCCGCAGCGCCTGTGATTGCTGAAACAACAGTCCAAAAAAACAGGGACACAACGCAGGTAACAATGAATGGCATGAACAATTCCTGGAACTTGGGGGCAAATCGGCTTTGGTCGTTATCGTAATCGTGGTTGATGGTCCAGTCTCTTAATTTTGTTCTTAACTATCTTGTGAAAAAATGACGAATCCCCGCGATTGCTGCCAACTTAGAGGTTTTCGGCCTCTAGCCCACTTCGTCGGCGTGTTCGCGCCAACATCCCCGATATAAGTCTTATGCCATCTGAATGATGACGCACGCCATCGCTGAATTTACTGATCCAGGCGTTGACGAAACCGAGGAACAGCAAAATCCAAAAAACGCCTCATTTTCAGGGGCATGTGTCCAGGTGACATGTGGATCAGGTTGATAGGCGCCGACAAAGGCTCATATTTATCCAGCACAATCTCCAGCAGTCCCTTGCTGACCGCTTCCGCGACTTGGTAGTGCAATAACTGAACGACTCCAACGCCATCAATGGCGGCCTGTGCTGCGGCTTCAGCGGTCGTTACCGATAAGCGCGGGGTAATCCGCCTCGTTAATTCCGCCACGCCATGTTTGGAGTGTTGAAAAGGCATAGGGGCGTCAAGTCGCACGGTTGGAAAATGCTGCAGATCTGCGGGACATTCAGGTCTTCCATAATCTTCCAGCAGCCTAGGACTAGCACAAATTACAGTTCTCATGGCCCCCACCTGAGTGGCGATCATGCCGCTATCAGCGAGTGTTCCGATGCGCACCGCCATGTCCACGTGGTCGTCAACGAGGTGCGCGTTGCGATCTGAAAGCAAGAGCCGAATGTTGATTTCGGAAAACTCCCCTAAAAACGCGTTGACGATCGGCAGCACATGCAGCCGACCGAACATGATTGGCGCGGTCAGGACCAGCTCGCCTTTGGGGGCAATGAATTCTCCGGCAGCTTCGCGTTCGGCCACCTCCAACTGCTCCAATATTCGGCGCGCCGCATCCACATAAGCCACCCCTGCATCGGTCAACGAGAGCCTGCGCGTGGTTCGAATCAATAAACGGCTACCTATCAGCATCTCCAGGTCAGAAATTTTCCTGCTGATGGTGGGAAGGGGTATGTCGGCTAGCCGGCCGGCCGCCGTCAGGCTGCCAGCATCAATCGCAGCCACGAGCAGCTTCATTGCCTCAAATCTGTCCATGGAGTGTTCCAATATTTGGTAGAGAGATTCCCGATATTATCGGATTATGCATTTTTATTGAAACTGGCAAGATAGCCCTATCAAGTGGGTGCGCCTTACGCTCGACAAGCCATGAACTCACCGCCTGATAGACCACTTATCTTTTTCATTCAGTGTCCAAGGAATTTGCGTGAGCATTAAAAGTTTATTAGCGGCAACGGCCCTCAGTGCAGCGCTTGTCAGCGCAGGAGTCGAAGCGGCGGACATTAGCCATCAAAGGGCAAGCGACGTCCAACACCATTTTGTCGAGGTAAAAGGGGTCCGCATCTTCTATCGGGAAGCGGGCGACCCATCGGCGCCAACCATCGTGTTGCTTCATGGGTTCCCTACCTCATCCTTCATGTATCGCGACTTGATGTCGAAGCTGGCGGACCGTTACCACGTGATTGCCCCTGACTTCCCGGGTTTTGGATTCTCGGACAGCCCTGATCGGGCGAAGTACTCATACACGTTCGACAACATCGCCAAAACCATGGACGGGTTTACTGAAGCGCTTGCGCTGAAGCGCTACGCGCTTCAAGTTTTCGACTACGGTGCGCCTGTAGGCTGGCGGATGGCCGTCGCACACCCCGATAGAATCACCGCAATCATCAGCCAAAACGGCAACGCTTACGTTGAAGGCCTCAGCGAGGGTTGGAACCCTATTCAACGTTACTGGAACGCTCCCACTGCCGAGAACCGCAACGCATTGCGCGAGCTGCTCAAACCTGAATCAATCAAGTGGCAATACACGCATGGCGTAGCGGACCCTGACAGTATCGCACCTGAAACATACACCTTGGATTACGCGTTCGTTTCGCGACCAGGTAACGATGAAATCCAGCTAGACCTGTTCGCAGACTATGCTACCAACGTGAAGCGCTACCCCGAGTTCCAGGCGTATTTCCGCAAATATCAGCCGCCGATGTTGGCTGTTTGGGGAAAGAACGATCCGTTTTTTCTCCCGGCAGGAGCGAACGCGTTCAAGCGTGATATTCCCAAAACTGAGGTACATCTCTACGACACCGGGC
This sequence comes from Pseudomonas sp. MYb541, assembly GCF_037479595.1. Classification (NCBI taxonomy): domain Bacteria; kingdom Pseudomonadati; phylum Pseudomonadota; class Gammaproteobacteria; order Pseudomonadales; family Pseudomonadaceae; genus Pseudomonas; species Pseudomonas sp. MYb541. The sequence goes on from NZ_JBBGYS010000005.1 coordinate 106,193, forward strand.
ACTTCGCGCTGGAAACACACTTGAACGAGATCAGTGGCGAAATCCACCTTTTCCTAGACCGGAATGTGGTGCAGCAAAAATAAGCCCTGTCGCACTTCTGCAACGGCGGGCCGTGCGCTCGCTGTTGGTGGTCCTCTCTACTCACTCGTTAGCGTGTTGTGTGTTACGTGGCTCAAAGCGCCTAGCTTCGTAGAAACATCCGACTGACTGCCTTTGGCCGATCTCTGCCCTTCGCGAAGGGCAGCAATCGGCCGATTTTGTTGAAAAAGTCGGCGTCCCCAAGCGGTCGGAACATTTCGACCCGCGCAGCGAGGCCGTCGATGGATTTTCAAAAGTCCACCGGTTTGGGGTAGGGGTACATTTTTTCGACTTTTGCGTCGGGTCGCATCATGGCGGGGCTGGCTCCGGAAGGAGAGCGGGAGCGCAGCATACATAACGGAGCGAAATAACTACTGCGCGAAGCAGATGGCTTTAATAGAAGTGCATTCTGCTAAAAAAGTTTTCCTTGAGTATACGGTTTTTATAGTCCAGCGGAGTTACACTGACCAAACGTTTGAATTCTCTTAAAAAATGAGGTTGATCACTAAAACCCAAGTCAAATGCTAAATCGCTAAACCCAATATTATTATGATGAATTTTATAAATCGCGGACTGGCAGCGAATGATGCGACAGAACATTTTTGGTGTCATTCCCAGATCATCGTGAAATGAGCGCTGTAAAGTTCTAATGGTATAGCCCGTTAGCGACTCCAGATTTTTAATACACACATTCCCTTGGGCTTGGCAAATCATATTTACGACTGGAAGAGTCAGCTTTAATGATTTTCGCGGAGCTGTATTCGTCAAGAAAAATTGCTTTAGAAAAGTGAGTTGCGTTATAAAGCTTTTCTCACGCACTACCTGCTCAAAGACACGTTCGGCATTATCGCTAACGTCAAGAAGGTCGAAAGAGCCTTCAATCAACTCTTCCGCAGAAAGATTTAAAAAATCAGGAACAAAGCCAGGTGAAAACCGCACGCCAAAATAGCGGCGCCCCTTGCAAAATTCCACAGAACCGGCTTGCAGCATTGTTCCATGTACGCTTACAGAAGGATTGGTGTCATCACAGTCAAATATTATATCGATACAGCCGTCCGGAACCGACAGCATGAATGCCGAGGATAATTTTGTTTCAAAACTATAAAAGTGTGAAATTAACGGACTGTCCGATATCGAAACTGAAAATTCTTTAGCGGCTTGCAACACAAACCATGGTTGGTGGGAGTGCATGCTTAAATAGGGACAAGCCAATGAAGATACTGACATAACCTGCACCTGCTTATTAAAATGATCACCTGAGTCCAAGCAGGTATCGTGCCATGTTGGTTGATAGTAAATTTTGCAAATGTCGTGAAAATTCAATACTTAAAAATATCAGAGTTATAGGTTTGTTCCAGCCGAAAAATCGCTACAGCGCCTAAGCTTGATCACTAAGGGGGCTCTAAAAATTCCTGATCTTGGCAAGCAATCAGGATCCTGAAAGCGGAGCCTTCCTGTGAGGCAGGTTACCTTCGTTGATGCCGAGCACTCCGGCAGGCGCAAACAGATCCGTAACGAGTTGTTCTTGATCGGGCTCGATCAAGTGCCTCCCTGGAAGGGCTTGATTGGCTTGATACGAGCCGCACTGTCGTAAAGGGCGGAGGCGGCCGTCAGGCCTACTGGTTTGGAAAAGCTTCCAGAAAATGATGGCGGTAAGGTTATCTGGCAGATGGTGGCACATCGCAGCACCAACAAAGGCTCTACAAGTGGGGTGTTCTGTAACAAAGCCATACTGGGGTCGAGGATCCATTGTGGGTGTTCACGCACCAGTTCAGTGCGCCTTGTTCAAGATATATATCGTGTAAGTGGCATTGGCGCTATTCAGTAACGCATCGATTACAACTGGTTTTCAGACGTAACATAGTTGTTACGCTACATGCAGAAGACGTTCGTGAAAATTTTGAAATTGACGAAGCTTTTCTTGGGAAATCCGACTCGGATTTATGGTTGTCTCAATATAAAAACGGTTAACGATATGACGATTTCAAGTTCTTGTTCTGTTCAGGGCGTCACTGATCAGCGCGTATTTAATTATATTGATACGAACCTGGGCCAACTTCATTACGCGGAGTCGGGTGCAGGTGATGTGATGATTTTATTGCATCAAACACCGCGCTCACTGGATGAGTTCGCTGAAGTCCAACCGCTGTTGGCAACTCGCTGGCGTACAATAGCTATGGATATGTACGGTTTTGGGCAGTCTGCAAAATTTGCTGCTCCACAGACGGTTGAACACTATGCCCAAGGTGTTTTGGCACTGGTTAATGCGTTAAATATAGAGAGGTTTTCTATACTTGGGCATCACACAGGTATGTTCGTTGCTTCAGAGGTGGCGGCTATCGCTCCAGAGCGTGTGACCGCTGTGGTTCTTTCTGCTGGTGATATTGTTGATGCAGAGTTTCGAGAAGCAATGGAGGCGCTGGACGTAGATGTAGCTGAAACGAGAGAGGATGGCTCACACCTCATGGAACTTTGGCGAAAACGTTTGAATTTATACCCAGCAGGGCACACTGATGTGTTAAATCGATTTATTCGAGATGCGCTTGCTCCTGGGGTAACTCCTTTAGAGGGGCATCTTGCAGTTGCAAGATATGATATGGAAAATAGAGTTGGCCTTGTCAAGGCGCCGGTGTTGGTTCTGGCAGCTACAGAGGATCCTGTAACATACTCTCGGGCTCAGGTAGTAGTTGATGCTTATTGTAATTCCTGTTTCGTGTCCCGCGCAGAAATAAAGGGAGGCGGGATACCTTTAATGGAATTAAAATTTAAAGAAGTTGCAGGTGCAGTGCATGGTTTTTTTGATTATCTTGAATGTAATGTTATAGGCAAGAAACTCGACTGATTTCTTGAATCGACTTTATACGTGGCAGTTGCGGGAGCTGAGTGCAATACGGTTATTGAATTGAGGGTTGAACGTCATACCGCATCGCCATGGCGTCCTGCATCACGTTGCCCATAACTTCGCTTGGCATCTGAAGTCAAAGCGCTTACGTGGGCCCATTGGTCAGTTGCAGTGCGATCGGATCCAGTTCTTCATGACGGTGTGTTGGGCCACGCGGGCCGAGTAGCCGTCACGGGCTCTCGATTGCGGCGCAACTCCCGGCTGATGGTCGAAGGGGATCGGATGATCAAGCAGGCAATCCTACGCAGGCTGAAGCCTGGGCATGACCAATTTGATGTCGCAAAAATTCAATATCCCGGCAAATAATAACTTTAGGATTGTTTGAGACGTTAAATACGCCAGGGTCATTTTTCATCGCCCTGCGCCGGTAAATTCAAAGCAAGTCCGTTTAAGAATTTTTCTTGATCCTGAAGGGGTGGGTAGTGATGGGGAAGATTTAGATTTCCTTGAGCGACAAAATGGCCGCCTAGTGCGAAGGCGGCTGTCAGCCTTATATGAATAGCTACTCGCTTGGCATGACCAGGTGCACTACGAAACTGGAAATGCAATTTGCGTCTTTGAGTGGGTGGATGACACGTCGATAAAGTGCGGGAGATGTGACTCACATCCCCTAGACGTAAGCCTGGAAGAAAATCCGAACAGATTTTCAATTAATGCCAATTACAACATAATAATATTGCGGATAAAAACTATGTCAAAACATAATGCCAAGATCGATTTCATTTATCTCTCCGAGCAGGACATGATCAAAGCCGGAGTGATGGACATGGCTGAGTGCGTGAACACCATGGAGCAAATGTTTATTCTGCTTCAGCAAGGTGATTATCGCATGGCAGGTGCTAATAATGACTCTCATGGCTCACAAATTACATTTCCCGCAGATTCTCCCTTTCCCAACATGCCGAAGCCTACACCTGATCGTCGCTTAATGGCTATGCCCGCCTACCTTGGCGGGGACTTCCAGGCCTGTGGTGTGAAATGGTACGGCTCTAACGTTGCGAATCGCGAAAAAGGTTTACCACGTTCAATTTTGACGTTCATTTTAAACGATGTCGATACCGGCGCGCCACTGGCTTATATGTCAGCCAATCTGTTGTCGGCTTATCGAACTGGGGCGGTTCCTGGCGTAGGCGCTCGTCACCTTGCGCGGAAAAATTCAAAAGTTATTGGCTTGTTAGGCCCGGGCGTCATGGGCAAAACATCGGTCACTGCATTTATGTCGACGTGCCCAGAAATTGACACAATCAATATCAAAGGCCGTGGAGAAAACAACTTAAATAGGTTCGTTAAGTGGGTTAACGAAGTGTTTCCTCAAATCAGAAATGTCAATGTGGTCGATACAGTTGAAGACGTAGTCCGCGGTGCTGACATCATTACTTACTGTAACTCCGGTGATGTCGGCGATCCATCGACGTATCCCTTGGTGAAGCGCGAGTGGGTTAAGCCGGGTGCTTTCCTTGCGATGCCTGCCTTTTGCCGTTTGGACGACGGCATGGAGCAAGCAGATGTACGCAAAGTACTTGATAACACAGGGCTTTACGATGCGTGGTATGAAGAACTACCCAAGCCGGCCCATAACCTGATCCCGTTAGTGGGTATGCGATTTATGGATCTGGTCGGGGAAGGAAAACTTTCCCGCGATGCGCTGGAGGACTTGGGTGACATCTGTGCAGGCATAACACCCGCGCGCCAAAACGATGAGGAAATCATCATTTTGTCTGTTGGCGGTATGCCGGTTGAGGACGTAGCTTGGGCGACAGTGATTTACCGCAATGCAGTTCAAAAAGGTATTGGGGTAAAACTTAATCTATGGGATGAGCCAGTACTTCGTTAAATATAATTTATTATTTAATGTCATAGGCGTTTCTCATGATGAAAGATATTATAAAAGTAAATACCGGCTCAAAATTTTAAGTGCTAGGCAGCTACTCTCGAGCGGTGGCGGTAGATAACTGGATTTATGTATCTCTCACTGCGGGGCGTAATCCAGATACTAAGGAAATTCCTGAGGATGCCGTTGAGCAGGCTGTGCAAGTGTTTCGGATTATTGAAAAGATCCTAGCTTCACTGGGCTCTTTTCTGGCTGACGTCGTGATGTCTCGTGTCTTTGTCCAATCACCCGAGCATGTAAATGCTGTGATGGGATTCATCGCGCAGAAATTCAAAGGCATCAATCCGGCCACGACGATCACTTGCCCACCATTAGGCTCAACCGTATACAAAGTAGAGGTGGAGGTTACAGCGTACCGTGGTACGTCAAATCTAAATAAAGTTAACGTAGAACTATAGTAACGACGGTTGAGCATTTCAGATACTCTCGCGGGCACCTCAGGAAATTGTCATGACGAAAACTCTCGAGTCAGTGAGGACTACTGATCAATTACCAAAATCCACCACTGTCGTCATTATCGGAGGTGGCATTATTGGTGTGACAGCGGCATTGACCTTAGCCGAGCGAAATATTCCAGTTGTCCTCCTGGAAAAAGGGCATATTGCAGGCGAGCAATCCTCGCGAAATCTTGGATGGGTGCGCAAGACTAATCGGCACGCAGCTGATGTGCCATTAGCTCTGGCGGCAGATCGCTTATGGGCAGGTATGCCTGAGCGCATTGGCCGCGAAGTGGGTTATCAGCAATCCGGTATTATGTTTCTTGCAGCAAATCAAGAGCACTTAGCGTTACATGAACGCTGGTTGAAGTCGGTGGAGTCTTTATCCTTAGACTCCCAAATGCTTAGCGCACGCGAGATTAATGAGCGTGTACCTAGAGGCAAAGGTGAGTGGGCGGGTGCTCTCTACACACCTTCAGACGGCAAAGCAGAGCCCCATCTGGCCACCTCTGCGCTTGCACAGGCAGCCATCGAAAAAGGGGCAGTCTTAATTCAGCACTGTGCCGTTAGAACACTATCAACGACGGGTGGGAAAGTTAGCGGTGTCGTTACCGAGCACGGTGAGATTCGCTGTGATCAGGTGCTATTAGCCGGTGGCGCCTGGTCTCGCCGTTTTCTAGGTAATGTTGGAGTTAGTTACCCAACTCTTCCTCTCACATGCTCCGTGCTTCGCACTACCCCAATGGAGGGTCCCACTGATATTGCCGTTGGAGGCCCTGATTTTTCATTTCGAAAACACATAGAGGGTGGTTACATCATCATCCAGCGCGCGGCCTTGGACGCTAATCTAACCTTGGATCACTTATTAATTGGCCACCGGTACCTCAGTCTGCTTCGTGGGCAAGGTTCCTTTTTACGCGTTTCTTTAGGCAAACCTTTCCTCCAGGACCTTGCCCTAAAGCGCCGCTGGCGTGCAGACCAAACCTCACCGTTTGAGCGCGTTCGAACACTCGACCCGTCTGTCAACGAAAGCCTTATCCAGGAAGCCTTGAGCAACCTTCGCAAGGCCTGGCCGATTTTTGAAAACGCAAGCATTTGCGAAGCTTGGGCGGGGCAGATTGATATAACCCCAGACTCAAACCCTGTCATTGACCATATTAAGTCCATTCCTGGGCTGACGATTGCCACTGGCTTCTCAGGTCATGGTTTTGGTACCGGCCCCGCTGCTGGGCAACTGGCAGCAGACCTCGTAACCCATATGACCCCACTCGTTGACCCAGCTCCATACCGGTTTGATCGCCTCTGAAGTAATCGAGTATTGGCCCTTAAATAATAAATGGACACTAAACATGAGCGAATCTACGAAGATATCCAGTTCCAATCTCACGGCTGCTGGTGCGAATCCGCAACTATCCAAAAAGTTCGGATTACTCACGATGATGTCAATTTGTATCGGCTTGGTTGTTGCTCAAGGCGCAATGATATCGACGGCACAGGGCGTTGGTTTTGGTGCCATGACATTTCTGGCTGCCATGGTGGCAGCGTTGGCAATTTCACAATGTAATGCGATGAGTTTTGCCGAGCTTTCTCTGATGTTTCCTCAAAAAGGAACACTGGCTACCTATACCCAAAAAGCACTAGGTCATGTCCCAGCTATTGTTGCCGTTTTTGCCGGTTACATTGTTGTATCCGTGCTGGCGGTGCCGGTTGAGATGTTTATGATTGATATTATTGTGTCCAAACTGCTGCCTGGCTTCGTGCCAACTAAGTCAATATCTCTACTTATTCTGGTCGGCCTTACCATTACTAATTTAATGGGGACAGACGTATTTGCACGAGTACAAAACCTGCTTGTTGTAGTCATGGTGAGCGCAATTGCACTGGTGTCATGTGTTGCTATCACGGGAACAGCACAACCACACCCAGAGTTGGCGGGTACTCCGGTTGACTGGAGTTTTGCTAGCGTGACTAACTTCGGTTTTATCGGATTCATTGCACTCTCGATGTGGTGTTTTGTCGGCATAGAGTACATTTGCTCGCTGATAGGCGAGGTAAAAGATCCACATAAAAATGTTCCTCGCTCCATGCATCTTTCCTTGTTCGTAATATTTTTCTTATTCGTCGGGTTTGGCTATGGTATAACCTTTTATATGGACTCGGAAACCTTGGTTAGTGCTAAAATGCCATATGTTGACTTTATCATGGCTGTATTTGGTAGCTCTACCGGTTTGGTGATTACAGCCGTTGTTGCACTTACTGCGACTTCCAGTTCTGTTAATACTGTACTGGCAGCCGTTCCAAGAATGATGCATGGGATGGCTGAACAAAATCAGTTGCTACCCATTTTCAAAAAAGTTAATCGTTATAATGTGCCTTGGGTAGCCACCGTAGTGCTGAGCATTTCGATAGTTATTCCTTACTTATCGCTTGATATTGACTCGATCATCCTATTTGTTATCGCGGCCAGCACCAGTTACCTTATCGCCTACTTGATTGCGCATCTGAATGTGATTGTCTTGCGTAAGCGGATGCCGGATCACCCACGTCCATACCGCTCTCCGTTCTTCCCTTTACCGCAAATCTTTGCAATTGTTGCCATACTGTATGTGGCCATCAATAATTCCCCCTCGCCGGCGTTGACGAGTTCTGTTTATGCCATTACTGGCGGCATGCTTTCGTTCATCACCATCTGTAGCGTTATCTGGGTTAAATTTTATATGAAACGGGGTATTTTTGAGCCTGATATGGACTAATAAAACTGGGCGCAAGGTAGGCGTTCATTGGTAAGCGCCTACCCGCTACGCTCAATCGATTAACTTGGCCATCGGTATTTCCACTCTTGCAGCGTTGATCGCTGGCAGCATACAAACCAGCGCCTACGAACTTTACTCAGATGAAGATACTCACCTCAGCGCTAACCTCGAAGCCACGTGCGGTGTCTTTAACAGCCAGCAGAACTACTCGAACTCCGGCAGTAAGTCTAAGGGTTCGTCTACCAGGCGCGAAGGTTATATCAAGTACGGAATCAGTGGTGATCAGTGCCTGGCTTGCGCTCTGGCGAACGGTTCGAGGCACTGCGTAAAGACGGCCCAGACGTGTCCTTCGGCCGCCAGAGGGTTACGGTCGGCGATGGTTTTCTAATTTGCGGCGACGGCACGAACTTCGATAACGGTTTGGCCGATAGCGAGTATAAACGGGGTGGCAGTACCTACTTGGTTGGGAGCATGCAAGAACTTCGACAAAAAGGCCGTGCTGCGTCTCGATGGTCAGGAGGGTTGGCGCAGAGAAACGTGAACCACCTAAGCGATGAGACGTGTCCGGGATTCAAAATGCGTCTTAGTCGGACAGAAAGTAGCCTGATGAGCGGTGACAGTAATGAGATCCAATGTCCTACTGGACTTCCAGGACCAACAACTCAAATATCTCTTCTTCAGCCATCAACTCGGATCGATGCGTGCAGCGGCTGACGAGCTAGGCATTGCCCCCTCGTCGATCAGTCGACAGATTGCCAAGTTAGAGGCGGAACTAGACATTGATCTGGTAGAGCAGGGCACTCATCGGATTCGCCTGACTGAGGCTGGGCAGGTTGCGATTGATTATTACCGTGCCAGGGCTAGCCAGCATGAAGCGTTGCTGGATCAGCTCAGCGAGTTGCGAGGGCGTTTTCTAGGTACGACTATCATTGCCATCGGAGAAGGATTGCTGGGCTCCCAGGCAATCGTGGAACTGCAAAACTTTTTCAAGCAATACCCCGATGCTCATATCGAAATCATCATCGCGCCGTCTTTTGAGGTACAGCGGATGATCCAAGATGACGAAGCGCACATTGGCCTTGCTTTTGCGCCAGCAAGCACAGCCACCCTCCGCAGTTTGTATGCGTTCGAGCAGCCGCTCCGTGCGATTGTGTCCAGGGAAAGTCCGTTGGCAAAAAAGCATGTGCTGACGTTAACAGATCTTGCCAATACACCGTTGGTTTTGCCTGGCCCCAAATACCGCGTTAGGGAGCTGGTTACTCAAGCTTGCAAGGATGAGCCGTTTACGATTGAGCCGGTGGTTACCGCCAACTCACTACAGGTCATCCTGGACCTGGTCCGCGCAGGGATAGCCAGTACCGTGCTGCCAGAACTGCCCTTGGTTTCCGAGCTGACATCAGGGTTGTTCAAGGCGATCCCGTTAGCATGTGAGGCAATGAGCAGTACCGAAATGCGAATCATCGTTCGCCCATCCCGCAAGCTTTCCCCAGTGAGCCACGCGTTGATACGCCATCTTGCCAGAGCTATTTCATTGATGCGTAGAGGCGATGGCCGTACTGCAAAGAGTGTGCTTGTCTGAGTGTGTTTCTCATTAAAAAGGCAGCACGGGAGGCGGGCAAGGGAGCAAGGCGGATGATAGCGTTTAGATGTTTTTGCAAAATTTGAATGGTTGATTTATCCATGCGCCACCTTCCCCACAGCCAGAGACAGCGAATCACCAAGAATGCGCCACAAAGCGGTAAGACGCCGACAGTAGGTGCCTTCACTACAGTAAATCAACTCGACATGAAGGCTGTCGACAACCGCTATATAAGCATCCTGAAACATTGAAATCTCGTTCGCCGACAGGGCTGGATACCTGTTCTCAAGGCTTGCGCCAAAGCGTTCACGAAGACGGTCCAGATAGGCTTCAAAGCCACTTGTCACCGATGCCTTTAACTCCGAAGGCGGAAAGAATGCCGTTCGCAGCAGGAAACGCAGGGCAGCGGAAGACTCGTAGCGGTTTGAAAGATTGTCCGTGTACAGCTTGCCGGGCTCGTCATCATTCGCCGGGACGCTTGCAAACATCTCTTCGATATAGTGCCTCTCCGTCGCCAGCGCCAGATTCAGCACGGCGTTGAACAGATCATCCTTGCTCTTGAAGTGCGCGTATAACGAGGGCTTGCGCATACCTGCCACGACCGCGATTTCATTGAGCGACGAGGCGTCGTATCCCCGCTCAGCGAAATGCACCAGAGCGATATCACAGATTCTGCTTGCGGAAGGACTCAGCACTTTCATCGGGATGACCTTTTAATTCAGTGATTTAACGCGGTGATGTGCTCGGCCCTGCCTTCGCGCACACTGACCCAGGTCAGCGCACCCACCATAACGGCGCAGACTATCAGGAATGCGCACCAGGCAATGGCGCCATAGCTGCTCGCCCAACCGGTCAACGGTGTGGCGAAGGCCGAGATGCCAAGCTGAAACGCGCCGAGCAATGCAGCCGTTGAACCCAGGGCAGTGGTTTGCGAAGACATCACCAGCGTCATCAGTGAGGTTTCTGCAATCCCCAATCCAAGCAGTGCTACCGCGACACCGGCAGCCAGCCAGTACAAACTAGAACCAGATACTGCTGCGCCGTAGGCCATGACAGAACCTGCAAAGATGCAAAAAGCTCCAGCCGTTGCCATGCGGGCCAAACCGTACTTGCCCACCAGTCTGGTAGCCACGACGGCCCCTATGAGAATCGCGATGCCGGTTGCGCCAAACAGCGTACCGAACTGGGCAGCAGGCAGTCCGTATTCCTTCTGATAAACAAATGTAGCGCCGCCCACATAGGCAAAGAGAAAGAAGAACACGGCTGACAGCGCTAAAGCTGGCCTTAGAAAACGACCGTCTTTTGCGAGGCGCGCATACGTGCGTATCGCAAGGCTCATATTCAATGGCTCGCGCTTTTGCATTGGTAGTGTTTCAGGCAAAACAGCCATCGAATTCACCGCCACCAGCGCACCGAGAACAGCCAGTACCAGCATGACGGCCCGCCATCCGAAATGCGCCTCAATGTAACCACCCAACCCCGGGGCGATGATGGGAGCAACACCTTGAATGGTCAGCAGCAGGCCAAAAAGTTTTGCTGCCTGAACGCCCTGAGTGACGTCACGCACCATGCTCATGATGACCACCAACGTCAAAGCACTGCCTATCCCTTGGGCAAATCGTGCCACGAGTAGCCACTCAAGGGTTGGTGCCGCTCCTGCAGCCAGCGCACTCAAACTGAACAGCAACAAGCCTGCTATCAGTGGACGTCGACGGCCCAAGGCGTCGACTACCGGCCCGAACAGCAATTGTCCAAGCCCCATTGCCAATAAAAAGACCGTGAGCGTCAGCTGAATGCTGGCAACACTGGTCGAATAATCAACCGCCATTTCGGGCAGGCTAGGCAAATACATATCGACGGCTGAGGGCCCCAGTGCGGCGATGGCCCCCAAGGCAATGGCAAACTTCAGTGAAGGATTGCCGAAATGACTCTTTTCCATAACAAACTCATGATTGACTTCCTACCGGAAGGTAGGAAAGTGGCGTGAAGTTAACGAGAACCGAGAGGCAAGGTCAAGCGGTTATTTTCTTAGTGGCCAGGCAGCACCTGCCAGCGCTCCGCGCAATGCATGCGCACGAAAGTGTTTTAGGCTTCAGTTCAAAGTGTTTTTTCAAGAAGCGGCTGAAATGAGCGGAATCTGTGAAACATCATTTTTAAGCGATCGAGGTAAGCGACTCAGTGCGCAGCAACGGGTTGGCCAAATCGATCACGCTGCGTTCGAGCCTGGCGCGCTGGATGTATCGACAGACGCCGTCACCTTCCGCACCAGCTATGGGGCGGAGAGGGTGGCCATCTCGTTGTAGTCGGGGCAATTTGGAGGCAACACAGAGGACCACCTGGCGCCGTTATCCAGCGCCACGGGTGGCCCACACGCCAACGGGACACTTAGCGCCAATGGCCGTAACTTTGTGGGCGGGATCAGGGTTCAAATTGAACTCTATGAGAGCCAGACTTGCCTGCGAACTAGGCGCCTTGGTGTATCAGGCAGACCTCTTCATCGTACGCGCGTGCAAGCCTCGATCCAACAGATGGCCTCCGATACCTCTTACAAGCGAAACCTCGACACCATGCTGTTCAGGTCAACCGCCAGGCGGGTCAACTCTCCGCTGGCGGCGCTGGTCTGGGCGGCGCCGTTGGAAGATTGCGTCGACAGGTCCCGGATGTTGACCAAGTTGCGGTCCACTTCACGGGCGACTGCAGCCTGTTCTTCCGCAGCGGCGGCGATGACCAGGTTACGCTCGTTGATCTCGATCACTGCGGTGTTGATGGTTTCCAGCGCCAAGCCTGCGCCTTTCGCGATGCTCAGGGTAGATTCAGCACGGTCAGTGCTGTTACGCATTGAACTGACCGCTTTTTGGGTGCCGCCTTGAATGCTGCCAACCATACGTTCAATTTCGCTTGTGGACTGTTGGGTGCGATGGGCCAAAGCGCGTACTTCATCGGCGACAACCGCAAAACCGCGACCGGCTTCACCGGCCCGGGCCGCTTCGATAGCTGCGTTCAGCGCCAGCAGGTTGGTCTGATCCGCCAAGCCACGAATCACGTCCAGAACCTTGCCGATGTCGCGGGACTCCTCCGCAAGATTACCAATCAGATCGGCGGTGCTTTGCACATCCCCGCTCATGCGTTCGATAGCGTTGACGGTTTCGTGAACTAGATCCCGGCCATCGCCTGCTGACGCCGTCGCGTTTTTTGACGCCTCTGAAGTGCTCACTGCGTTACGCGCCACTTCTTCGACGGCGCTGGTCATTTCGTTGACTGCAGTCGCGGCTTGTTCTATTTCGTTGTCCTGCTGCGCAAGGCCGCGGGCGCTTTCATCGGTAACTACGTTCAGCTCCTCGGCAGCGGAAGCCAGTTGTGTTGCGGATCCGGAAATACGCATCAAGGTATCGCGCAGTTTCTCCTGCATTTTTTGCATGGCGAGCAGCAACCTGCCCGCTTCGTCAGTGCCATCAACCTTTATCGGTCGGGTCAGATTACCTTCGGCTATGGTTTCAGCCGCTTCAAGTGCCAACGCTATAGGTTGGGTGATGCTCTTGGTCAGCAGCCAGGCAAACAGCATGGTCAGCAGCGAGGCAATAATGAGGAGGCCGACAACCCAGTTGAACGCAGAGCTGTACTGGTCAGCAGCGGATTGATTGATGATAGCCAGCTGGGCGTTATTGAAGTCAGTAAGCTTACCCAACGCCACGTTTATCTGCTCAGCGTTAGCCGCAGACTCGGCGTTCAGCACGCGCGTTAGCTCCTGCAGATCGCCAGCCCGACTGAGGGTAACAAGGCGCGTTTCAATCTTGCGATATTCACCCATCAGCCGCATATAGTCGTTGTAGTCGGATTGCTCTACAGGGGATGAAATCAGTTTGGCGTATGCTGCCTGCGACTGGTTAAGTTGTTGGTTTTGTTCCGCAAGTAATTCGATGGTCCTGTTCTGAATATTTGGTTCGCGATCAGTTAACAGCCGATGCGATAAAACCCGCATGCGGACGCCCGTCACCGTTAGAGCATTCAGGGTCTGAAAGCTAGGGACGCCATTTATCGCGATGTCGTCGCCAGCTGCTCGGATCTTGCTCATCTGAGACAGGGCGAAGAGGCCGAGAATCAGCATGAGCGCGCCTATGAGGGAGAACCCCAGAAATGCGCGCGGAGCAATGTTCATTGTTCTTATTGTCATGGTTTTCCCAGAGCGTGGAATGTGCTCCCCGCAAGCAGCGGCGGATGGCCCAGCGCATAAGTTTTTATCGGTCGCTTGATGACACACTTGAGCGAAAACAGCTGTGTGCCGCATATTAAAACTGATATTGCCCACTCACCAACTTACATACATCGACTGATGTCGGCCCGATGCAGCCCGATTGCGACAATCTTCAACCCAGACGACCTGGACGCGATTTTCGTTCAGTTGGTAGAGACTCGCTAACAAGGTTGCATATTTCTCTTACAGAATCAGCTCTAGAGGCTGCAGCAGCGTGACAGAAGCTGCTGTGCATAGTGGTGCTCAAGGATAGGGGATGGTCGGTTCGATGCCCGCGAACACCGCGCCAGCGCCGTCGTAAGTCGCTTCGCCGAGGAAAGCATGCTGTGTCACTACCATGGAGTCGCGTACGATCCATTGCAGACGATTGTCATTGAAGATGGCTGCAGTCCCCGCCAGTCGATAAGCCTTCATGACTACGTCCGCTCCGGTATGAGCGGCATGGGTGGCGCTGAGGCGTAATAAGTTAGTCTGCTGCAGGGTCACCGGATTACCGGCGATGAGCGAGGCCCATACAGCTTCGGCGGATTCGTAGAAAAACGCCTGGGCGCTTCGCAGCATCGCCTCTGCCTTACCCAGTTCGCTGCGGTAATAAGCGCGATCACCCAAACGCGGGGCACCGGTGACAGTCTTGGTGCTGCCCGACATTGCGATCACCAAGTCCAGTGCTGCGCGTGCCAGCCCAAGGTTAACGGCGGCGTGAACTTGCGCCTGGTAGGAAACAGACGGGTAATGATAGAGGGGCTCGTCAATTGTGGAGGCACTGCCCCGCACGAAAGTCCACTCGCGTTGGACGTTCTTTTGGTGCAATTTGAGGTCATGGCTCCCCGTGCCTTGCATCCCGACAACATTCCAGTTGTCGACGATCTGCACTTCGCTTGCCGGGAACACAGCGGTCAGCGGTTTGCCTGCCGTCGGTCCTCCACCGTTGGCCGATGTGCCACCGATGCCGACACCAATCCAGTTGGCACCTTTGCACCCACTAGCAAACCGCCAGTGCCCGCTGACTTCCCAGCCATTTTCAGTCTCTTTGGCAGGTTGTAGAGGGTAAAGGCCGCCAGCATAGACCTGGTCTGGCCCGTTGGCATAAATCAATGCTTGGGTTGCCGGGGGGAGTGCCGCCAGGTAGATGTTGGCTGAGCCGAACGCGGTCACCCAACCGACCGAACCGTCGGCTTCGGAAACCCGCTCTACGATGCGCAGGAACTCGGCTGGAGGCAGCGCATCGCCACCGAAACATTTGGGAGTACTGGCGCGGAAGATACCCACTGCTTTCATTTTTTCAATCATGTCTAAAGGGACATGGGAGCGTTGGTTAAACTCGCTGCGACGCTCGGCAATCTCCGCAATCACATCATCCAGGGAAATCGCCTTGATGCTGATTGGAGCGCCTTCACGTGTGTCACGATCATCGAAATTGTTTTTGCTGTTCATGTTTATTGTTCTCTGGCTAGGGTGATTGCATACACGTTCAGAATGCGTGGGATGATAAGAAAAAATCAAATTCGGAATATGAATAAGCTAAATAATCCGTGGGAATTAACTGTCGTGCCATGCGCCTCTAAAGGGGAGGGCGTTTAAGGGCGATGGCTATTCCTGCTGTCAATAGTGCGTATGAGTAAAGCGAATTTGACCGAATGAACAATCCCTCTCAACATGGATTCACCAAGTCAATAATTAAAAGGTGAAGGTTATGGTTAGCGATCAATCAAAACAACATTTTCGGCAAGCGCTGTCATTGTTGTCTGCGGCGGTGAATATCATTACTACCGATGGCCCCCATGGTCGCTTCGGATTAACTGCGAGTGCGGTCTGTTCGGTCACTGATACGCCCCCAACATTATTGGTTTGCATCAACCGTAACAGTTCAATTCATGAAGCGTTGCTGGGCAACAGGGCGTTGTGCGTAAATATACTGACCGGTGATCTGGAGGGTGTTGCGCGAAAGTTTGCTGGCATGACCGACCTGCCGCCTGCTGAACGTTTTGCCGGCCAGGATTGGCGGACAGGCTCCTCGGGCTTACCGGTGTTGAACGACGCCCTAGCAAGCCTCGAAGGAAACATAGTAGATATCAAGGAAGTCGGATCGCATTCGGTATTATTTGTCGAAATTAACCAAATTCAGGTCCGTGAAGAGGGGGAGAGTCTGATTTACTTTGGGAGAAACTTCCACCGTCTGGGGCGGGCTGCAGCCGTCAACGTACAGACGTCGGCATCCTGAATAATTGCAGTTCCCCATTCGTGGGTTACAGGGTTTATAAAGAATGCTCGCACGCCTCATTTGATATGAACTCCAGTATGGCTGCCGGAGGCAAACAGACTAATGATTAACCCGCGCAGCCAGGTTATCCCGGCATCCGATAGGAAACGGCTATGGCAATAAAGTCCCACCGAGATGGCTGGCAATTCGATGGGCAGACTCAGCAGCCGATAGCGCTGGTCGTGGTTTAGCTGCATGGCAATGGCACGCGGCAGAATCAATGCCAGATCAGTGTTGGCAACGATTTTCGGGGCAATCGTGAAGTTAGGCACTTTCAGAGCGATTTCGCGCGCAATGCCGGCCTTTCCGAATGCTGCATCGGCGGTTACGCCATGGCCGGTAATATTGCTCGAAACGTCAACATAGCGCAGGGCGAGTATGTCCAGAACGCTCAATTCATCTTCCTGAAAAGGATGGCCGTCGCGCAACAGACAAATGAATTCGTCGTCTAGCAAGTTTTCGTGGATGCACTCTTCACCAAGTTCTACCAGATAGCCTATCGCGATATCTACATCACCTTTGCGCAATGCCATAGCCAGTTGCTCTATAGGCATTTGACGCACATCCAGGCGTACTTTCGGCGCCTCGCGCGCTAGCACTTCCATCACCGTCGGTAGCACATAAAGTTGCGACATATCCGACATGGAGATGCGAAAAGTACGATCCGCTGTTTTCGGTTCAAAGTTCGAAAACATCATTAATGCGCTTTGAATAATAATCAGCGCATGTTCAATGGGCCCGTGCAGGCGAATAGCTGCGTCAGTCGGCTCCATCGACGTTGCTGTTCGTACGAACAGCGGATCGTCAAACACATCGCGTAGTCGACGCAGTGCGTGACTGACGGCGGGCTGGCTGAGGTGTAGGCGTTCGGCCGCGATTGTCAGGCTGCGGTGTTCCCAAATAGCCACAAAAGTCCTGAGAAGATTCAGATCGATCGTGGCCATGTTGATGTGCGTCATTTATTTACCACGAGCCTTACGCGTGATGCTGGAAAAGACGCCGTCGCGGTATATCCAAGCATGTATCAGCGCTGCGCAAAGATGTCCTAACACAAGCAGAAACAGAGCCCAGGCGAATAACCCATGTGCGGCCCGAAACCAAGCGTAAAGCGCGGAGCTGACAGGAGCAATAGGTGGAAGGTTCCAGCCCGCGAACATGGTGACAGGCCAATTTCCGGCAGAGAGCGTCGCCCAACCGAGCAGTGGCAGGCAGAGCATCAGCAAGTAGAGCAATAGATGCGAAACATGCGCCGCCATTGCCTGCCAGTACGGTACGCTGGCAGGCAATGGCGGCGTGGTGCTTAAAAGCCGATTGCCTAGACGCAGGATAGCCAAAAGAAGAATGGCGATTCCCAGAGGCCTATGAAGATCAATGAGCCAGGGACGCAGGCTCAGAGAAGCCATCATGCCTACACCTATAAATAGCATAGCCAGGATAAGGACAGCCATGAGCCAATGGAGAAGCCGTGCCGCGAAGTTGAAACTTTGCACACCGGTGTGCTTCTGCTGGGTATGCATTATTTGATTTCCTTTTTGCCAACCGCGTCAGTGGCTTTACCAAAACCGACTTCTCGTAATCGGGCGTTATAGGACTGGGAGTAAATACCCGCACGGGCTGCAAGCACCGGATCGTCTGAAAGCGCTATTCCTGAAGGTACAAGCGTCGGGTCAAAGTTAATGTCACGACATGCCCCATGAGTTTGCTCTACCACCTGGTTGACCTCTAACGTCCCAGCGATTACCTCCTTGCGGTTGCTCGGCCATGGTTGAGAAGGGTCGTTCACCGGATCTCCCGCCTCGGCCAGTTGGAATACCAGATCCCAGTACAAGGGTGCTACACCCACACGCTGAGTTATTTCATTAAACAGGAAGTCATGACTGGCTTGCGCATGAGCCTCTATGCTCAACATCTCTACCGCCGCATGAGGGCGCATGGACCAGCGCACAGGTTGACGTTTTCCATCCGCTGCAATGAGTACGAAGGCGTTGATGGAATTATATTCGGTTCCTGCAAAACTGGCCGGCCAAGTCGCGTTCGCCTCTCGCTCTACAGACTTGCGAGCCTCTGGATATTTTTGAAAAAACGCGGCCACCTTGTCCGGGGCTGGTTGTCCAGTGGCAGCCACCGGTTCAAAGGCCTCGACCTGCGCCAGGAAACCCTCGGCATCCCGAGTCGCGAAGTAGGGTTCGTTGTTGAGCTTCATTCGCCACTGTGACTTGTCGTCGCCTACCAGCATGAGTGCCATGCTGACGGTCGCCGTCGAATTGTCCGCCGCATGCGGGTCCACGGTGCCGATTGAAAAACGCCCGACGGCGGGGATGTTGGCCGGTAGAAAAATACGTGAGGTCGACAGAGGGACGGCCTCGCCGCTCGCATGAAAAGTCCCACTGAAACACATACCCTTACCGTGGGCCCGTCGATAGCCTGGTGGAAAATTATCTAGGGAGTCACCCAGAAACTCTTTTGTGGTAACGCCGGTGCCTAAGAATCCTCCTGCCCAGGCAAAAGCCAGCACAAGAGCAGTCGCGATACTGAATATGCCCAACAACGGCACTCGATATTTCCATAAACCCTGAAGGTTATTCTTAAGCATAAAATTCTCAGCTGCACGTTGTCAGGCAGCGCTGGATTGAAACTGCCGAATGGCTAGCGCCAACACTAACCGGCGCAAAGCAGTAGTCATGTGTAAGACAGGGGGATTTGAACCGCCGATACGGCAAGAAAAAATCCCGGTGGGCTCAATGGGTTTGCTTGAGCGGCAACGCATGACAATCCCTGCGCCATAGCCTGTGTGTCATTACATTGCTGAGGACGGCCAAGGCAAATGACGCCGGCGATGCACCGCTTTTGACGTTATATGTCCAGCACCAATCGTGGAGATTTTGATCGTGAACAGCATACCAATATCGTATCGTTCGCCGCTTTTTCATCAGCAGTGAGATACACATCGCGATGGTCTGGTTCACCCTCTAAAACATCACAGAGGCATGTGCCACAAACACCCTGCTCGCAGGATATTTCGATATCAATACCTACTTCAGCCAGTGCTTGATAAATGGTCTGCCCGGTCATGACATTGACGGTTTTACCGCTGCGCGCCGCCACAACCTCAAAACCAGACCCATTGGTATCAATGTCGGCCTGAAAGTATTCGCGGTGAATGTGTGCATCAGGGTAGCCGAGTTCGAGAGCATTATTGATAACCCACTTCATAAAACCTCCCGGTCCACATGTATAGATGTGAGCCGTGTCCTGGCTGCCTCCTAATACGCGTTTGAGGTCCAGTTGGCTTTCAGGTTCATCGTCGAAGTGCAGCTGGACAGCTT
Source organism: Pseudomonas sp. MYb541 (assembly GCF_037479595.1). Taxonomy (NCBI): domain Bacteria; kingdom Pseudomonadati; phylum Pseudomonadota; class Gammaproteobacteria; order Pseudomonadales; family Pseudomonadaceae; genus Pseudomonas; species Pseudomonas sp. MYb541. The sequence goes on from NZ_JBBGYS010000005.1 coordinate 125,671, forward strand.
GGGAAAATCCGGAGAGCTCCAACTCTTCAAGAAACGCACTTCGGCTACGTGAGCGTGCGCAATAATGCATTTCAAACGCCTTGCCCCTGGCTTCAAGCGCATAGGCCATGGCCAGCATCGGTGTGATGCCAATACCCCCTCCGAGCAGGATTGAACGTTCGGCATTCAAGTCCAGCGGGAAATGGTTACGAGGCAGGCTTATGTTTACCTTTACGCCTTCAAGTAATTCCTGATGGACTGCAATGGACCCACCCCTGGATTGAGGATCTCTCAATACCCCAAGCCGATAAATGCCTGCGTCAGCGGGATCGCCGCACAACGAATATTGGCGGATCACATTTGAGGGTAGGTGCACATCAATATGGGCACCGGCCTCAAAGGTCGGTAAATTGCCGCGGTCTGCCCGCGCCAGCTCGATGACGACCACATCATCACCTTGCAGCACTCGTTTAAGCACGACTACGTTTAGGAGTTCATTCATCGGGTAATACCTGTACGTACGCGGGAAGACAATTCATATTGATGGTTTAAAAAAGCTCGCCAATCTTCATTCAGCCTGATCAAAAACACGCATAACACCGGCCTTGAGTGACGTGTGGGCGAGTAAGCCTTCTTCACCCAATTCATGACCTGCGCCTGAATCCTTCATGCCGCCGAAGGGGAGACTGAGATCCAGCACATTGTGGTTATTGACCCAGATAGTGCCTGCCTTCACGCCGCCGAAGAAGCTCGTGATCCGATCAACGTTTTTGGTCCAGATACTGGCCCCCAAACCAAATGAGGTCGCATTGGCGCGCTGGATAACCTCACGGTCGTCCTTGAAGGAAAAGGCTGTTAGCACCGGCCCAAAAATCTCCTTTTGGGATGTGATGCTGTTGTTTGTAAGGTCGGTCAAAATGGTAGGCTGAATATAAGCGCCAGGGCTGTTGATCGTTTCGCCCCCACACAGTAATTCTGCACCGGACTCAAGGCCCTGGTGGATCATGCTCATCACCTTGTCGCGGTGGGCGTGATGAACGAGTGGACCCATCTGCGAACTTAAATCCAGACCCGGGCCAATTTTGATGGTCCGTGCGATTTCAGCGACTCCCGCAGTGACTTCGGCGTAGTGGCGTTCGTGGACGTACAGCCGAGAACCTGCGCAGCAGTTTTGACCATGATTGCCGAAAATAGCCCAGGCAGCGCCGGGAATAGCGATGTTCAGATCGGCATCTTCGGCGATGACGACCGGTGACTTACCGCCGAGTTCAAGCGTGTATTTTTTCATCAGGGGCGCTGCTATTGCGGCGATTCGTTTCCCTGTCTCAGTCGAGCCTGTAAAACTTATCTTGTCCACGCCAGGGTGCTCAACAAGCGCCGCACCTACTTCATGACCTAGGCCGGTAATGACATTGACAACTCCAGGTGGAATGCCAGCTTCATTACACAGCTCCGCCAGGCGCAAAGTAGTGAACGGGGTTTGCTCAGCGGGCTTGAGAACAACAGTGCACCCCGTTGCAAGAACAGGTGCCAATTTCCAGACCGCTTGGCAAAGCGGAACGTTCCACGGGGTAATTGCTGCGACGACACCCAGTGGCGATCGTTTTGTGAAACCAAAGAATTTTTGATCCGGCAGGTAAGGAACGGACAGATCCAGGGTTTTTCCAGATATTTTGGTGGACCACCCGGCCATATAACGCAGCGTATAAACCGACAGGTCCGCATCGAATGCGCGAGTGTTTCGAATAAGGCGGCCACTGCTGAGCGTCTCGAGTTCAGAAAGCTCCTGAGCATTTTCCGCAATCAAATCAGCGAGCCGCAGCATCAAAGCTTCACGTTGATAGGGTCTCATTCTGGACCAGGCGCTGTCTTCAAATGCCTTGCGTGCAGCGGCCACTGCCAAGTCGACGTCAAATTGGTCTGCCTGTGCGATTTGACCTAATTCAAGACCGTTACTAGGATCGGCGATAGAAAAGTATTTTTCTGAATGCGGGTCCCTGAACTCACCATTAATGAAGATTTGGGTACGTTTGCCGATCCTGGATTTAGCCCCAGCGGTGAGGTGTTCGTAGTTATTTGCCAATGTCATGATCGAATGCCCATTGTTATTGTTTCAGGGGCCGCTATCGTACTAGCGGAATATAAAGGAAATTAATATCCCGCACCGTCACGAGTTGGACAATGACAGCAGAGGTACCTATTGTTGCCCTTGCTGCAACAAAGGCGAATCATCCAGGTGGTGCGTCCAATGTCTCACTTGCGTGTAGGGCGGATTGGTTTTTGCTGATCGTGCCCTAGGTCGTGGACCACGACTGCACTAAGCTGAGACGATGACGATATCGGGTAAAACAGTAGTGCATCTGACCGGACAGGTATATCTGGCCTGTATGGAAGACAAGCAAGTATGGTCTTTAAGGAGAATTAAGAGTGTTGTATAATTTCTGCAATTTTTTAGGTGAAAAGGAAATTCTCAATGAGGGTTGCTAAAAACAATCAAAAGACTGAAGAGAAACGTACTGCTATTTTGGTCGAGGCAAGGATGGTATTTCTCGACTCGGGAAATGCTGGATTCAGTATGAGAAGCGTGGCTAAAAAAGTCGATATGTCGCTGAGTCATCTTCAATATTTTTTTCCGACCAAAGATCAACTATTTTTGGAGATGGTCAGGTATACCGTAAATGACTATCTGAAAAATTATAAAATCATCATGATGGAGTCCTATAGTAGTCCCGAACAACAGATGTGTGCTGTGTTGGATTATTTGTTTAGCGATCTCATGCGACTGGATGTTACAGCCATCTTCGTCGAGCTCTGGGGGATGGCACTCCGGGATGTAGAGGCGCGCCTTTTTCAGCGTAAACTGTACAGAGTCAATAGGCGAAAATTTTCGACAATCCTTACCAGGGTTTACCCTGATTCATCGCCTGAGACCATCAAGCGGGTCGCAACCCAGGTGCTGTTACACATCGATGGCATTATGGTGCTTTACATGGTGGATTGGCCGGATGCGCAGAATTATGAGCGAATAGTTCAAGACGCTAAATCCATCATATGGAGAATCATGGAAAATATCGCTCAGAAAAAAGAGGCTAGTCAACTGCCGTAGCTATGGCATTTTTCCGAACCAAGAAAATCTTATTGGGATTTCTGCTGGTGCAGTCACGAATGCGCCGAATCTGTGCGTTTATCGCCATTGCCAAGTAATGCACCAAATCACGCGAAAGAGGGGACAGCTTCCTGGATTGGCGCGAAATAATTTGTACTTGTGTTACATTCAATGCGTGATAATCGATAGGAATAGCTTTTAATGTGCCGTTGCATAACTCATCAATGACGGGAAAGTCACTGAGTATTGTCGAGGCTATGCCATTGCGCGTGAGGTCCAACATTATCTTCAGTGAGTTTGAAGTAATGTAAGGCTGGAAGTGAGCGCTGCTTTCACTTTGCAACTGATCAATAATTCCTCTGATCCGGTACTCAGGCGGGGGTAGAACAATATCTTCGTCAGCCAGGTCTTGAAGACTGAGTATCGATCTGCCCGCCAGCGGATGGTCGGGGTGGACAATAGCTCTCATGGGTTGATCGAAAGAATGGAGCCTATTGATGTTGGTGGTCTTTGTAGGGGAAAACACCAACCCTATGTCTGCTTCGTCTTCAGCGACCATTCGCTCAACTTCGTGAGAGGGCGCAATCAACAGCTCAGTGTGCGATTGTCGGTTAGTTTTGAAAAATTGATAAAGCTCACCTATGGCCTGAGTACTAAGTAGTCCTTCGCCCACCGCAATGCTGGTTCTATTTAAATATCCTTCTTTGAGTTGGCCGAGTTTTTTCAAAAGTTGATTGTGATGACCCATACGCTCAACATAATAATCAACTGCAGCCTGACCAGCGGCGGTCAGGCAGATCCTGTGAGTACCTTCTTGTATGAGCTGAATACCTAGATCGGACTCCAGTTTCGCAATCTGGCGACTGATGGAGGAGACGGCGAGCTCCAGCTCTTCGGCCGCCGCGCGCATGGTTCCCAGTCTGGAGCTCAAATACAGATACTTGAAGCGTTGATCTTGAAGCTCAGTTTGGGAATTCATCATGGGTGCCTCGCACGGTTCGCATCATCAAGTTTTTATTATGCTGACGAATCTATGCTAGCGAATGCCGGGAAGCAATACTGCGGGCTAGTTTTTTTGGTCAGTGACCTACAATATTTTTATAGCTTTTTGATCTAAGAGGGCGTTTCTGTCTGCGCCGAAATTTGCGGTTCCAGGTTGCACGTTTAACGTTCTATGGAGCTCTTGATTGCTGAGGTACCCCTGATTTCCTGGCTTGATCAGCTGTGCTGGCGCTTGAGGTGATACGGTGCGGGATTAACTATGGGTGTGTCGCCAGTGACGAGATCAGCGATCAGTTGTCCGGCTGCTGGAGAGGTGCCAAAACCATGCCCTGAGAATCCGGAAGCAAGCGTCAAGCCCGGGATTTTATCCACGGGGGATATCACTGGGAGGCCGTCCGGCGTTACATCGATCATGCCAGCCCATTCGAGCTCTATGGTGGCTTTTTTAAAAGCGGGCCAAGCTTCAGTGAGATTGCGTAATGCAGCCCGATTCAGTCCGTGATTGACCTTTGGGTCTATTGTCCGTCTCTGCTCGAAAGCAGACGTACCTTGGTCAGAACTGCGTCGCGACAGGGCCAGTTCTGTCATGAACTCTCGTCCCAGGGAAAGATTCATGTTTTTCCATTGGGAACGCAGTGTGGAAAAGTAGTGATGCCCGATCAGCAAGCTGTCAGGTACGATCGGCACCATGAAAGCTCCCCGGTTCGTGATGATGTATCCGCCGTCCTGGTGTTTGCGAAAAGAGATATCTGGAGTGCCTACTGCGACTTCAGTCATGCCCTCTATCGTCAGAGGAGCCGTTCGAAGGACTGAGGCGACTACCGGTAACGTCAACAGGGGAACACCGCAGGTAGCCAGGAAGCGTCTCGACCACATGCCGCCGGAAAGGATTACGTTGTCGCAACGCACTTCCCCCCGCTCGGTTACAACACCGCTTACTCTGCCTGCCGACATGGATAGCGTTCGCACCGCGCAGTTCTCCACGATGATAACGCCTTTAGCGATAGCCGCCCGTGCGATGGCACTGCTGGCAAGAGTAGGTTCTGCTCGGCCATCAGAGGCTGTATAAATTCCGCCTGCCCAATCGACGGTGCACCCTGGAGAAAGATCAGCGATTTCTCTCGCCGTGACCAGGCGTGAGTCGAGCGAGACATCAGCGACTGAGTTCAACCATTCTTGATGTGAAGCCATTTCCCCGGCTGAGCTGGCGGTATACAAAATACCGGTCTGTCTGTAGCCAACATCGGCATTGAGCCGTTGTGCCATGGTGCCCCACAGTTTTTCTGCGGCGATTGAAAGAGGGAGGTCCAGTTTGGCCCGCCCCATTTTCCTGATCCACCCCAGATTTCGCGAAGATTGTTCGCCAGCAATTCGGCCCTTTTCAAGTACTGCGACGGGGATGCCACGTTCTGCCAGCGACAATGCCGCAGTGAGTCCGATAATGCCCCCTCCGATCACCACCACTGTCGTGGCGGCAGGAAGAACGACAGAAGTCTGAACGGGAGAGATAGAGGGGGCCAAGTTTCTTGTCCTTGATACTGTATACGTTATCGAAAGTGCACTGAATCGCTACGCCCTGAGGCTGCTAAGTGTCACGTATTGTTATGAGTAATCGTGATTTCTTTGACATTGGCCTTTGAGACCCCGCGATAGGCGGTGACTTCAATTTCAACTTTGTATATCTCAGATCCCAGAGGAGGGCTGGTCAGCGTCAGCGTTGGATTAATACCGCGCATTTTTTCTGCGTAGGTGGCCATTACGATATCTATGTCCTTCGCAAACGGTATGAACACGCGCGCGGCAACGATATCGCCAAGCGAAGCGTCAACGGCCGAAAGGGCATGTTCTATATTGGCCAAGACTTGAAGGGTCTGCTCAGCCGGGTCTTCGGGCATTTCCTTTGTGGCGGGATTGCGGCCGGCGGTATTGGATACGAAAATCAGATCGCCGACGGCGATGAGGCGCGAATAGCTACCCAGTTCCTCAAACTTGGATCCGGTTTTAACTTTAATAACGTCGATAACTTCTTTCATGTGGAGTGTCCGATATTCAATGAAAACTCAGAAGGCGCGGTGGCCGTGCGGGATCAACTTAGCGTTGGGGCTTCCCAGAGATTAAGTTTGACGCCTATGCCTTTTTCGCAGGCGTTGCGATAAATCACGGTGCCCCACGCAACGTCTTCTACCGGCATACCGCCGACCGACATGATGATGATTTCATCGTCGTTTTTGCGGCCAGGTGCTTCACCGACAACAATCTTGCCCAGATCCTCGAGCTGGTCAGGTGACATTTTTCCTTCGTCTATCAGATCCAGGAATTGGATGCCCACTACTGGCACGATGTTGTGCACTGGCTTGGGATTTTCTTCATGCCATGCCTGGTAGAGAGGAGGATTGTCCAGAACCTTGCGGATGTCGGGTAACTGCATGCCTTCATCGATACTCGTCAAGGCGGGCATGGACAGAAACGTACCAGGGCTTACCCATTCACGCTTCACCACAGGATAGGCAGAGGCATCACCAATTGCTCCGGAATTGCAGAATGTGACGATGTCGCAGTCGCGTACCACAGCTTCGTTGGTGTCAACCACATGAATGTTGACAATCTGCGGAAAAGTCTCACGAACCCACGATGTAAACGCATCGATATTTTTTTGGCCGCGTCCCTTGACTTTAACTGTGTCAATCTCAGGACATTCGGCAACGAATGCCGAAAGTGAGGTCTTCGCCATCACACCTGGACCCAGGATGCCAACCACCTTCGAATTCTTTTTGGCCAGATGGCGGGCGCCTACGCCAGGCACGGCGCCTGTTCGATAAGCAGAAAGAAGATTCGCTGACATGATTGCCAGAGGAGCGCCCGTATCGGCATCGTTGAGTATGAACAGAAGGATGGAGCGGGGGAGGCCCTTCTCTCTATTCGCGATGTTGGATCCGTACCATTTCATCCCGGCTGTTCGAAATTGACCGCCAAGGTACGCAGGCATCGCCATGAAGCGTCGATCGGGGGTAGGTTTGGGCATGTCCGGAAAAGGTGAGTCTTCGGGAAATACCACCACAGATCCGTGGGAATTGTTATTGGGACCTGCCATCCGGTAGTCGCCGTGGTACATCAGGGAAAACATTTCTTCCATCGTGTCAACGCAGGCTGCCATATTGGTGACGCCCGCCTGAATCATGTCCGGTTCGGAGAGGTAAATGAAATCAATATTTGGTAAGTTGTGCATAGTCGTTGATGCTCATTTTGAAATACTGCTCTTGCCGCTGATACGAACCTTTCTCAGCGGGGACGTGATCTGACCGGTTGCGCTCTAACCTTCAACGCCGTTGTCATTCTGAATCGAACGGTCCAAATCGCAGGGCCTTCGAATAATCGGGTGAGCCATGACGGTTATGCGCTTTTTTCGGCGCTTAACTGCTCCAAATCAGCCTTGGAGCATTCGGCATGAGTTCTGGCGCTCAAGCTAAACTAGGTAACAGACCACGCTTATCCTACAGTTCGTTTTTTTGAACTCGATGACATTCGAGGCGACACTTGTTGTGGTAATGACAACGCTTGCGCTAGCAGGGTATAGCGGCTATTCCGGTCAAGCACCGATCAACATCATTGCCTAAAAAGCAACATGATCCCTGGTTGCTGTGATTGTGGCCCGATTTCTATGTCAGTAATTTCCTTGTCTTGTTTTTGCAGATTCGACAGGAGCCTTTTCATGATTTCCCCCATTTCTGACATTTCCCTGCTGGAAGAGCGTATTCGGGTACTTGAGGCCGAATCTGCGGTTCGCCATTTACTGAATCGGTATATGTTTTTGTGCGACGTTCCCGGGCCTGAAACACGTGAAAGCGAGCTGGGCCAATTGTTCTGCCAGGACGCAGTTTGGCAGGGGGTCGGATCTCGGTATGCCCTTAAGTTTGGTCGTGTAGGCGGACGCAAAGCGATAGTGGAGATGCTCATGAGTTACCTGCCACCGGCTCCACACTTTCTGTCAAATATGCACTTTCTTTCCGGTGAGCAGATAGCTGTCGATGGTTTTCAAGCCAAAGGCCGATGGGTAATGCAGCAACTCAGTCGCTACGAGTCTGGCCAATCAGGATCAATTGTCGCCGCCCTCACCGTGGAATTTCTCTGGGAGGCAGACGCCTGGCGCATCTCCTCTTTTTCAACTGAACGCGTTGATGCCTTTCGTCTCGAGAATGTCCAGGGGGCGTCACTGTGATCCCGCTGGTCATTGAAGGTTGCATCGGGGGGCCAGGTCGGACGGTCGCCATCAAGGATTCTTTGGATGTGGCAGGTTGGCCAACACGGTGTGGGAGTCGTGCTTTCGAACACGCCCCGCCAGCCCAAAACCATGCAACTGTTGTGAAGGCGCTTCTCGACGATGGTTGGCAAATCATTGGCAAGACTGTGCTGCATGAGCTGGCTTTCGGTGTGACCGGTATCAACGAGTGGGCTGGAACGCCAATTAATCCACAGGCACCGGATCGGATACCTGGTGGCTCTTCCAGTGGCTCAGCGGTCATCGTTGCTCAGGGAAGTGTGGATGTGGCATTGGGTACTGATACAGGAGGTTCTGTGCGCATGCCGGCTGCCTGCTGTGGGGTCTTGGGTCTCAAGCCATCGTTCGGTCGTTTGAGTCGTCACGGTGTGTATCCGGCTTCCAGTTCTCTTGATGTTGTAGGACCCATGGCTCGTGATCTCGAGACGCTCGTGGCTGCGATGACTTCAATGGACTCAACTTTCTCGGCGCATAAGCCTCTCGGGAAATTCCGGATAGGGTTAGTCAATGTCTCTTGCGATCCTGCGATTGAGCAAGCCATACGGGACGAGATGAATCGTCGCGGCTGGGCCTGGGAAGTCGTCACGCTGCCGCTTCTTGATCAGGCATTCGAAGCTGCATTGACCGTCATTAATGCTGAAACGTGGGCTGCTTATGGTCATTACACCGGCCAGGCTTTACTGGGTGCCGATATTGAGGCGAGGTTACTGCGTGCGGCCAACACTGATGCCGTAGCCGTACAAGCTGCGCATGCGGTGCGCATGGCATTCAGCGAACAAGTAGACCATTTGCTGGAACGCTTCGATACACTCGTCCTTCCGAGTTTGCCTCGTCTGCCACCGCTATTGGTTGATGTATGCAAGGGTGAATCGGTGATCGATCTGACGCGCTTCCTCAGGCCGTTCAACTTGAGCGGGCACCCGGCATTGAGTGTGCCAATTCCCTATCCGGGTTCCTCCATTAAAACCAGCCTGCAACTCATCGGAGCAAAGGGTGACGACGCACGTCTGTGTGCCATTGGTGGCGCGTTCCTTTGAATAAATCAGCGTTCGTCATCGAGCGCAGCAAGCACGCGGGTCCGGCGATGCAATCAGCAGGCGGCGCAAGCAAAAAGTGACTCAGTTCCTTCTCGGGCGACCAAGGGCCTGATCAGGGATGTCACTCAAAAGGTTGCAGCGTTGCAATTTGTACAACGAATGTCGCTTACGGTGTCATCGTTTTCGCGGCGAAGTACTGCAAGGATACCGGTAGGCCGTATACCGCTATGAAGCCGGCTACATGTGATGCGCAATCTACATCGCGCCGACAATTAGAAGGATACGCTTGAACCAGATTCAATCCGCTTGCCAAGGCCAGGAATATACACTGCACATTGATGCCTCGTTGAATAGGCGTCATGAATCGTGTCATCGAAGACAAGTGATTGGTTTGAGTTTCTGAGTACCCGCCTTTTGGCAAGATAAGAGTTTGATGAACTCGGCAACGAGTGAAGAGCGATATAAAGAATGGCCAGGCTGCGGTTTTCAGGGGCAGCGGGCAGGTATCGCTTGCGCTTGAGGAGCGCTCGCGTTGGTCCGCAAGGACGCTGCTGCATCGATTTATTTCCGTTATTCATAAAATAATTAGAGTGGAGAATTGGGATGACAGAGTTATCCGAGCCCCTATCTGCAGATGTGCCTGCAGGCGGCCAGCAATTAGAAGGTAATCTAAGTGCTTATAAAATCGCGTTATTGGTGATTGCAGCCGCAGGACCGTTAGGGGCCGTTCTTACCGCAGCCCCCATTGCTTTTGAGCACGGTAATGGCGCTGGCCTTGCCGGAGCATTCCTGCTGGCAGGAATTCTGATGATTTTTTTCTCGATAGGGTATGGCGAGTTAATCCGGGCGATCCCGGGGGCCGGCGCATTTTACAAGTACCTCACGGTGATCTTTGGGCGGGGCGTAGGAGCGGGGGCTGCATGGGTTGCCTTAGCCTCTTATCTGGCGATTACCACGGCGATTGCCGTGGCGTCGGGGTATTACACGAATATGACCATGCAAGGGTTTGGTATTGATATCGGCTGGGCAGCATGGACCGTCTTATACGTGGGGGCGATCTGTTACCTGGGTCGGGCGAATATTGATTTTGCCGCAAAGATCCTCGTGCCTTTGGTGCTTGCAGAGTTCTTTGTGCTTTTTCTACTGGGTATTTCCATATTCTTGGATAAAGGTCTTAACGCCTTCCCGGTTCAAGCCATCTCGGTAGACGCAATAATGCTGCCGGGGCTGGGGGTTGGGCTCATGGTGGCGCTGGCATCATTCCTCGGTGTTGAGTCCGCCGCGCTTTATGCGATGGAAGCCAGGAAGCCAGCAAAAACCATTCCGCATGCCACTCGTTTGGCGGTCGTTTTGGTAGGCGTCGCCTATTTGATCATTATCTGGCTGATCATCGGTGAGGTTGGGTTTGACTCCATCAAGGACGAGGCGGCAATAGCGAAGGGCGGGTTGGTCATTAATTTGTTCACGACTCGTTTGGGTAGCACGATGGCGACAATTGTTTCTCTCATGCTGTGCACCAGCAACTTTTGCTGTTTGTTGTCACTGCATAATGCTGCGACGCGGTATGTTCAAGTTTTGGCCAAAGACAGGCACTTGCCGAATGTTCTTTCACATGTTCATGAAACGAAAAAATCTCCAGCCAATGCAAGTCTGCTTGTGACCGTGCTCGTTGCACTGACCATTATCGTCTCTTCCTCCCTGGGCTATGACGCCTTTGTATTTTTGTTTCCCGTAACGGTGGCATTGTCGACGCTTGGATTGATAGGGCTTCAGACATTTGTCACATTGGGGGTCGTCGTTCACTTCAAAAAAGCCAACGATAAACGGTATTTTAAAACGTTACTCAGCCCACTCATCGCACTGGCTGGGCTTAGTACAGCCGTTTATCTCATCTACGACAATTACGGCATGCTGACGGGCAGTGAATCTGCCTGGGTCAATGGCACTCCATTACTTCTGGTTGTCTTGTTTCTCTACGGGATAATCAAGGGACGCTTCAGGAAAGCCGACTCGTCCGGGATCAAATGATATAGGCCATGCCTACACCACCGTTTAGCTTGATCCAGGTGGGCTGACGCTTGTTGTCTTTAAAACAATAAACCTCTCGCGGTCGGCGGTTGATGAGCTGTGGGTGCGGGCTTAAGGTTATTTCAAAATAACTCTCGTCACATTGCGATAGAAAGGTAATTAATTGTGAGCGATTTAATTAACGTTGTCGGGCTTGATATGGAACCCGCAAGCTTGATCAAGCACGACCGCGTGCACACCTCGTTGTACACCGACGCCAAGCTGTTTGACATGGAACTGGAAAAGATTTTCTACAGTACCTGGGTCTGGGTCGCGCACGTCAGCGAGATCCCGGAGGCGGGCAGCTACAAAAGCACCTACATCGGTAAGCAGCCGGTGATCGTGGTGCGCGACCGCAAGAAACAGGTCCATGTGCACCTCAACCGCTGCCGCCATCGCGGCGCTACGGTATGCGAACACAAGAAGGGCAAGACCAACAGCTTTGTCTGCCCATATCACGGCTGGAGTTACGCGCTGGATGGTTCACTGCGTGGTGTGCCGAGCCCTGAAAGCTACGGTGATTGCCTGGATAAGGGCGAGCTGCCTCTGGTCAGCCTGCGTGTTGAAGAATATGCGGGCATGCTGTTTGCCACTCTCAAGGATGACATCGAACCACTGGTCGACTTCCTCGGGCCTGCCAAGAAATGGATCGACCTGTTCATGAAGCAGGGCGCCGGTTACCCGATCAAGGTCCCAGGCGAGCACCGTTTCCGCTTTCCGGGCAACTGGAAAATCCAGTTGGAAAATACCACAGACGCTTACCACTTCCCGCTGGTGCACAAGTCATTCCTGGCATCGGTTGATGAGCAAACCCTCAAACTGTTCGACTTCGTTGAAGGGCCGGGTTACGTCGAAGACCTTGGTAACGGGCACAGCGTAATGGTGATGATCCCCGACCTAGTGGATCTTGAAGCCGATCTCGACAAACCGATTCCGGAGCGCTTCGAGGAGCTTGCTGCGCAATTGCGCGAAGACGGTATCGAAGAGCAGCAAGTGCGCCGTATTGTTCGTGCTGTCGGTGGCTCGGGTTTCAATCTTAACCTGTTCCCCAACGTTGCCTGTTCCATGGCGTTTTTCCGCGCGCTGCAACCGATATCGGTGACAGAGACAGAAATTCATCACTCGGTAATCACCATGGACGGCGGCCCTGCTATAGCCAACCGCTACCGCCTGCGTTTGCATGAGCACTTCCAGGGTCCGATGGGCTTTGGTACTCCGGACGATTCCGAAGCCTGGGAGCGTGTGCAGAAAGGCGCCAGTGCTGGCGAAGACCTGTGGATCATGTTGAACCGTGGCCTGCCGGGTGAGATACCGACTGAAGACGGGCTGGTCAGTGACGTAAGCGCCGAGACCGGCATGCGCGCTGCTTACCAGCAGTGGAAAAAGATGATGACGGCAGAGACTAAGTAAATGAACTTGCAATTACTGAACCAAGTCACCGCTTTTATCTGGGCTGAAGGCGACATGCTCGACCATGGCGAATTCGACACCTGGTTGAGCCTGTGGGACGAAAAGGGTACTTACATTATCCCGATCAATCCCAAGGAAGAAGACTTCGAAAACACCCTCAACTACGCCTATGACGATCATCACATGCGTCAGTTACGAATCCAGCGTCTGACCGGAGGTGATTCGATTTCCACCAGCCCGCAGCCGCGTACCGTGCGCACCCTGTCACGTTTTCGTGTGCTGTTCGAAAGCGATGAAAAAGTGACGGTCCGTTGCGCGCAAAACGTGCGCGAGTTCCGTAAGGACTCGCTCAAACATTACAGCGCGGACATCGTCTACGAGCTTGAACGCGTCAGTGACATTTTCAAGATTCAGCGTAAGTTGATTCGTTTGATCAACGCTGACGACGCGCTCGCCGGGATAGGTTATATACTTTAAGTTAACAGCTCGGGTGCCGGGGACGAGGAGTGTCGCACTGTTTCTGCCGGCTATAAGAGCGGTGCCTTCTGAAACTTGCCAAGCGTTTTGATCGGAAGGCACTTTGTCGGGGTTGAACAGCGTCTGCTGAGGATGTCGGTTATAAATTCAAATATCAGTCTATGTAGAAGCGGGTGTTTTATGTTGGGTCAGCATAGTTAAGTTTTTATCCCTTCCTATACTTGCCACATGCTCTAAAGAAAAAGCACGTCAGACTCATGCGATTGTTGTACAGATAATAATGCTCATGTCAGTCCTGGTAGAGAGTTATTCAAGCAGGCTATCGCGAGGAGGTGAAGATTTAAAAAAACGCAACAGATGTTTAAAAATAGACTGCGCAATTATTAATCGGTAACTCGCATTGACTACCCCAACGACTGCAGAATCCTGGCGATATTTAAATGCAGGTGAGGAATAGCCCATTTAGTGTATCGCTTAATCCAATAAAAAAAATGGAAATGCAACCATGCGTCGATATTCCCTGCTTCACTTTTGTACCCTCGCTGCACTGTTCAATGCAACAACTTCCGCGGGCGCTTACGAGCTTTTTTCCCGAGATGACACCCATCTCAATGCTAACCTGGATGCGGTTTTTGGCGTTTTCCACAGTCGTGAAAGTTATCCAGCCTCTGGCCGGTTAACACAGGGAGCGTCCTCATGGAGAGAGGGCTACGTCAAGTATGGCATGAGCGGCGATCAGGGATTGCGAGGCGCAGGGACGGCCTATGGTGCCTTCTCACTGGTCAGTTCGGCCACTTGGGGGGACGGGGACGCTGCAGGCTACACTGATGGATCTGAGCGCACCACCAAGATTGAAGATGCTTATCTGGGATGGCGCTCGGGCAACCTGTTTGAAGTCCTTGGCAAAGACGGCATCGACTTTTCATTCGGTCGACAGAATATTGCAGTGGGCGACGGCTTCCTTATTCAGGGCGATGCCTTCAGTGCGGGTCGCGGCCTCGGCGACGGACAGTACAATCGTGGAGGTGCTTTCTACGTGGCTGCCCGCAAAGCGTTCGATAAGACAGCCGTGTTGCGCATTGGCGGTAAAGAGGGCTGGCGTGGCGATCTGATGTGGCTTAAATCCGATAACCCCTCTCAGGCCAATACCGAGATGTACGTCGGTACGCTGGAACACGTGGCTGCAGCCGGAACGGTTGGCCTGACTTACGTCAACACCACGAAAATTTCTGAACAGTACGCTTCGCCCCTGCAGCTTGAGCGTGACGGCATGAAGACCTACAGCGTGCGCGCAGTGGGTAATGCGGGCGTGGAAAACCTGTTTTTGTCGGGTGAGTACGCCAGGCAAAACAAACCGAATGCGGCGAATGAGGACGCTTGGTATCTGGAAGCAGGGTGGACCTTTGCTGATGCTCCGTGGAAGCCGAGCGCCAGCTATCGCTACAGCCGCTTTTCAGAAGGTTATGACACCTTGTTTTATGGGACGGGTCGGGGCTACGGCACATGGTTCCAGGGTGAAGTGGCCAGTAACTATGCCGGCCCCTTCAACAATAATGCTCGTATCCAGAATGTTACGTTCAAGGTCAATCCTTTGGAAAGCCTGACCCTCGGAGCCATGTACTTTAATTACGACACCATCGATCGTAACGTGCGTAACACCGATGGTCATGAAATCGACCTGTATGCCGAATGGCGGGTTAATCAGCACTTGACCGTTTTGCCGTTGTTAGGCATCTACCAGCCAGACAAGAGCGCAGAGAAGGGGGGGACGCAGTTAGGTAACAACAATACAAATGTGTACACCCAGCTGGTGTTTGCTACGACATTTTGATACCTGACAGGTGGCTAATGTCACCTGCTTTTGTTCCAGGCCGTTTAGATAAAGTTGTATCCATACACACTCCATAGCCCACCGTCGGATCGCCGAGTTTTGCCTGGCAAACGTTTTGTACTTCTTGCGAGATCTAGCTTGATAAAAGAAATGCATGACGTAAATAACGCAGTCAGTGATAGAACCCGGCAGAGCGTTTCATCCGTTCGGCTGGAATAGTTTCCACTTCTGCTCCTTGGTGGAGGTGCCTTCGTTCTCGAGGGCACCCTTTTTAGACAGCCACTCTTTTTGAGCGGCTCTTGGCTGCTTTATTCTGGCGTCGCGTGGCGCAAGATTATTTCGTCTGGAGCACCCACGATTTTAGCCCAATCGACTTTCCTGACAGCGTCGCCGCGACATCGAGCTGTAGTGGTCAACTAATCCCTGACACCCATTTAGGCGAGAATGCTCGCCAGATCGAGGTGTCAGATGACCAAACAACGCCGCTCCTTTACTCCAGAATTCAAGCGCGAGGCTGCCGACCTTGTGCTCAAACAAAACTACAGCTACATCGAAGCCAGCCGTTCACTTGGCGTTGGTGAATCGGCATTGTGCCGCTGGGTTGACCAGATTCAGAAAGAACATAAAGGCGTCACCCCGCAGAGCAAGGCACTGACTCCGGAACAGCAAAAAATTCATGAGCTGGAAGCCCGGATTGCTCGGCTTGAGCGAGAGAAATCAATACTAAAAAAGGCTACCGCGCTCTTGATGTCGGAAGATCACGAGCGTTCGCGCTGATTGACCAGTTGAACGCCCATGAACCGGTTGATTGGCTGTGCAAGGTGTTTGACGTCACTCGCTCGTGTTACTACGCCCAGTGCCTGCGGCGCCGCACGCCCGATGTTGAACGGCTTCGATTGCGTAGTCGCGTCAGTGAGCTGTTCTCGCAAAGTCGCAGCTCTTCGGGCAGTCGCAGCATCCTGTCGCTGATGCGTGAAGACGGTGAGCAACTCGGTCGATTCAAAGTGCGTAGCTTGATGCGCGAGCTTGATTTAGTCAGCAAACAACCCGGCTCCCATGCCTACAAGCGAGCAACAATAGAAAGACTGGATATCCCGAACACATTGAACCGCGAGTTCGACGTGCCAGCGCCCAATCAAGTCTGGTGCGGCGATATCACTTACATTTGGGCGCAAGGAAAGTGGCATTACCTGGCTGTCGTCCTGGATCTTTGTACGCGTCGGATCGTGGGCTGGGCGCTGTCGGAAAAGCCAGACGCTGAGCTGGTGATCAAAGCGCTGGATATGGCTTACGAGCAGCGTGGCAGGCCTTCCGATCTGCTATTGCACTCGGACCAGGGATCGCAATATGCAAGCCGACTCTTTCGCCAGCGGTTGTGGCGATACCGCATGCGCCAGAGCATGAGTCGACGAGGAAACTGCTGGGATAACGCACCGATGGAGCGCGTATTTCGCAGCTTGAAAACAGAATAGATACCGACCGCGGGCTATC
Source organism: Pseudomonas sp. MYb541 (assembly GCF_037479595.1). Taxonomy (NCBI): domain Bacteria; kingdom Pseudomonadati; phylum Pseudomonadota; class Gammaproteobacteria; order Pseudomonadales; family Pseudomonadaceae; genus Pseudomonas; species Pseudomonas sp. MYb541. The sequence goes on from NZ_JBBGYS010000005.1 coordinate 142,347, forward strand.
GAACTGCGCAGGAAGCACAGCGGGATATCAGCCATTTTTTGATGCATCGCTACAACTGGATTCGGCCTCACCAATTCAACGATGGGTTGGCGCCAGCGCGGGCCGAGGAAAAACTTGACGTCGTGTCCGGGATTAGTTGACCACTACATGTCCGGATGGTCATGGAATCCGCAGTCTATGCGCAGAATCCAATAGCCTTGCTTAGAATTAACCCTTTTTCGCTCTTGAAACACTACCAAAACAAGTCCAAAATTGAGTCTTTTTCTGCTTCAGCAAGAAAATAAACCCCTTAGATTTCAATGAGTCGGACGCCAGATGCGAGTCTCGTTTCCCGCTCCAATTATTTTCTATAGGCTTCCGCTGAAGTATGTAGAAACCCAAAAAAGAGGCTTAGGCCTCTTTTTTAGTTCCAGTAAGTTTCACTCGAAAATACTGTCATCCAAGTTTTTATAGTACATTTTTTAGTACATTAATTCGGCGCTTGGTAGATCACTTTGTCGTGGGACTGACCTCTCTGGAAAATGTACAAATCGCCCCTAATTCAAAAAGAGGCGGAGATTTTACGATGGTTCTGACCGAAACTGCAGTCCGGCACGCCAAACCCCGTGCCAAGGACTACACCCTCCCTGACTACAACGGCCTCGCTCTTTTCGTGAATACGAAAGGCGCCAAGTGCTGGCACGTCCGCTTTTCCTGGGCAGATAAGCAACCGCGTATTTCTCTCGGTACCTATCCTGAAATTAGCTTACGAGATGCTCGCGCTTTGCGTGATGTTGCGAGGGCACTGGTCGCTCGGGGCATCGATCCGCGTGTCCATCGGCAGCTGGAGCGTAATGCCAGGCGCCTGGTCACGGAAAACGCCTAAGAAGCGGTTGTTCAGTATTGAAAGTGGACGCAAAGTTGAGCATCGTGTTTCTGGTCGTGGGTCTCGATAGTCCGGTCGGACCCAGAACCTCCCGCTTCCATTGGCCGCCGAGTCGGCTGGCAGCGAGGGCGCTCAGGTTGCGATGTAGAGGCGGGCGCCTTACCTTCGCTGTTCATGGTCAGTTAAGCCGTTGGGCCTGGTCGGTGATCAGTCATTAGGCAAATGCAACAGCACTTCCATGGCGTCATGAAGGAGTCGGATGACCTCGATCACGTCGCCGTCTGTCACACGAAAGAACACGATATGGCGCGGACTTTTGACCGTCCCATGGGGGTGTTTGGCCTGTTGGCGTGAATAGATGAGGTGATAACTGCGAAGGCCCGGTACAAGCTCATCGCGGTCGTGGCTGCCAACCCGATAAGGCGCGCCGGCAATCGCTTGCAGCGACGCGAGGATCAGCGCCTGATAGCGCCGGCGTGCTTGATCGCCGAACTGCGTCTGGGAGAGCCTGAGGATGTCGACAATGTCGGCGCGCGCGGCGTTGGAAATCCGATACTGCGGCATGTCAGTGTTTCTCGCGCGCGGGGAGGGCGGCCTCCAGGCTCAAGCCCTCGAGATAGTCCTGCAGATTCCCTTCATTCAACCGCGTAAAGCGCCCGTGCTCAAGGTCCATAATGCCGATCGAGGTCGCCAGACGCAGGGCCTCAATTTTGGCGTTATCTTCGGCGACGCGTTGCTCCAATAGTCGTAAGCCTTCCCGCATTACCTCGCTGGCATTCTGATAACGGCCGGACTGAACCAGGTCATGGATAACCTGTTCCTGGTGGGGGGTGAGCACAACGTTTCGCGTCGCCATGATTAGCTCCAGCTCTGGTCATAAAGGACCTTTCGACTATTGGCATATTATGCCATTTTACCTGCCAGCACATAGTTTGGGATTTGTAACTGACGGACTGTAAAGTGTGGGGTCATCCTATGCGCCGGACAGATGGCCCGGACTGTATGCGCAGATAGTCCAAGCAAGGCAGTGGCATGCGGAACGTCGTGGACAGCTTAATTAGTGTGGGCCTCGGGCTTTCAGTTTTGCAAAGCCTTGTTTGATGTGTCCGGCGTTCTCTCTAATCGTTTGTAGCGCGCCGCGGACATTGTCGCCTGTGTCCGTCGTAAGCCCCATCTCTGGCATACGCTATGAATCGCCCCGGATTCTCGAAACACCATTCGTATACGAACCCAACAATCCAGCGTGCTGTGTGGTCCGGGTCTTGAATCAAAAGACTTTGGGTGAACGACTTGGATATCCACTCGTGCTCGCTATTCAGCATGTCCCCCGAGTGATGCCATCCTTCTTCCGGCCACAAGAAATACAAACCGATCCACTACGTCACAATGCTGAAGAACAGCCAGATCAGCAGGATGCCGAGTAAGGCGAATGGCAGACTGTTGCCAACGCCACGGCATCCGCACCCGCCGGAAAACGCAGTTGCCCCGACGTATCGTTTGCCGCGCGCCATACGCCTTCGGCTACGTCCTGTTCGGTGGTGTATTGGCCGCTGCCCAACTCGGCGAAAATCGCCTGGGCCACTGGCGCGTAGCCCGCAGGAATCATCCCTGCCATGCGCTCGCCCGCGTTTTCGCTGAAGCGGGTAGTGGGGGCATAGCCGGGTTCCACCAGCTTGGCGCCCACATTGAAGGCCGCCAGTTCCAGCGCCAATGAGCCGGTAAACCCTTCAATCGCCTGCTTGCTGGCGGTGTAGGCGGCGATCAGTGGCATGGGCGCCAGGGTGGCGCTGCTGGTGACGTTGATCACCACCCCAGAGCGACGGGCGCGCATTTGCGGGATCACCGCCTGGGTCATGGCCATCGCGCCGAAAGTGTTGGTTTCAAAAATCTCTCGCACCGTGGCCATGGGCGTGGCCTCCAGCGCGCCGAACAGGCCGATCCCGGCGTTGTTGACCAACACATCAATCGGCCCGTTGGCCTCAATGGCGGCGGCGATGCTGTGGGGCTGGGTCACGTCCAGGGCCAAGATGCGCAGGCGCTCCGAGGCGGGCAACAGCGTGGTCTTTGGCGTGCGCATGGTGGCGAAGTAGCGCGCGGTTTCAAGGCCGTAGCCGGAGGAGCAGCCAGTGATCAGGACGGTTTTCATGGGGTATTCCAGGCAGTGAGTGTGGTGAAAACGATAACTCTGCCAGGCAGGACTCACTATAATCAGATGTCCATATTTAATTCGCAGGAGTCCTTTTGTGAGTGACCCACTGTCCGACGTCATCGCACTGCTCAAGCCGCGTGCGGTGTTTTCCAAAGGCATCAGCGGCGCCGGGACCTGGGGCGTGCGCTATTCCGAGTTCGGCTTGCCCAGCTTTTGCGCGGTGCTCGAAGGCAGTTGCCGGCTGGTCATTGACGGCCAGCCTGAACTGGTGCTGGAAGAGGGAGATTTTTTGCTGCTGCCCAAGACGCCCGCGTTCACGCTTTCGGGGTTCGCGCCAGTAGAGCCGTTGGCGATGGTGCCGGTGTATGGCAGTACCCAGCCCGATGAACTGCGCCACGGCGACCCCGACGCACCGGCCGATGTGCGCCTGTTGGGAGGGCATTTCGACTTCGAATCCCCCGAAGCCGCCATGCTGGTAGCGATGTTGCCGGCGCGGGTGCATGTGCGCGGTGTCGAACGTCTGGCGACGCTGGTGCGCCTGCTGCGGGAGGAGTCCACGGCACAGGCGGCGGGGCGCGAGTTGGTCCTCACGCGGCTGGTGGAAGTGTTGCTGATCGAGGCCCTGCGCTCGATCCCGCCTGCGCACACGCCCCAAGGCTTACTGCGCGGCCTGGCCGACCCCAGGCTGGCCAAGGCCCTGCGCCGGATGCATGGCGACCTTGCCTATGGCTGGACAGTGCCGCAGTTGGCCCAAGTGGCCACGCTTTCCCGTTCGGCGTTTTTCAAACGCTTCATGGCTACCCTGGGCCAGGCGCCGATGGAGTATCTGCTGGGCTGGCGCATGACCGTGGCCAAGGACCTGCTGCGCAGCACGCAACTGGGCATGATCGAGGTGGCGGAGGGCGTGGGGTATCGATCGGCCAGTGCGTTCAGTACGGCGTTTACCCGGCATGTGGGGGTGCCGCCGAGTCAATACGCCAGAGGCGCCAGCCGCTAGGTGTTGTCAGGCACGAGCATCAGCTTCAGGCATTTTAGAAACAGCGGCCGATATTCTTCCGGCAGGCGTTCCAGCAACTTTCTTTCCACCTCAAAATCCCTTGGTAGCACCCGGTCCAGCAAATCGGTGCCGGCAGGCGTCAGGTAGAGCTGGTAGGCGCGCTGGTCGTTCTGTGCGCTGGTGCGTTGCAGCAGGCCGTTGGCGCACAGGCGCTTAACCATCTCGGCAACGGTGTTGCGATCCATGAACAGATGCCCGGCCAGGGCGTTCTGTGTAAGCCCAGGATGCTGGAACACCACCACCAGTGCAGCCTTCTGCCTTGGGGTGAGCGCCTCGGCGGCAAACTCGGCGCTGAACAATTCCTCAGCCATGAAGTGCGCTCGGCGCAGAAGGTGCGAGGCCACATCTTCAAGATGGAACTGCTCTACCAGCTTTTGGCTTTCAGGTGAAAGGGCGGGGGGATTTTGGCTCGATGGCATGGCAGTCGAAGTCTTCCGTGTGCGTCTTCCCTACATAAACAGTTTGGGAGACGGTGAGTTTGTATGTGCACGTATCAAATATAGAAAAATCAGCGACATAAGTATTGGCCTTTCGTTGGCTCGAAACAAGCCGAACATTCGTCGGGGTTTTAGCCCGTATAAGTTGTTTTTTTGCTTGTAAAATCTGTTGACAATGTAGTTATCACTACATACCATTGGCCTAAATTAGGACGTGCACGTACATAAGGGAATAAAATGCTCACTTCCGATCCTCTCCATACGTCAAAACTCTGGGCGCCGATTCGCAGCTTGACGTTACCCGCTCCGCATTTTTCATACAGCCCGGTAGTACGTGCCGGGGCGTTTGTCTTCGTGTCCGGTCTGGTGGGGCTGGAGCCCGACTCGGGACGCTTGATTGAAGGCGGTATGGAAGCTGAAACCCGGCAAATACTCAAAAACCTCAAGCGCCTGAGTGCGGAGCTAAGCCTGGACCTTGACCAACTGATGCTGGCGCGGATCTATTGCACCGACTTTTCCCGGTTTGGCGAGATCAACCAGGTCTGGGAAACCTTTTATAAAAACAGGACACCACCAGCGCGTACGTCGGTGGGTGCCACAGCGCTACCCTTGGGCGCCTTGGTCGAAATGGAATTTCAGTTCGTGATTGATCCTTCACTGCCTTGATCCACACAAAAAAAACAGGAGAAGCGACATGGCAACTGGTGAAATTATCAGCGGATTTCTGGCTCCCCATCCGCCGCACATGCTCTATGCGGAAAACCCGCGGCAAAACGAACCACGCTCAAACGGTGGTTGGGAACAACTGCGCTGGGCCTATGAAAGGGCGCGCGCGAGTGTTGAGGCGCTCAAGCCGGATGTGCTGCTGGTGCATTCGCCCCACTGGATCACTTCGGTAGGGCATCACTTCAGCGGGGTGGCCGAACTTTCCGGGCGCTCGGTGGACCCGATTTTCCCCAACCTTTTCCGCTTTGATTACGCGATGAAAGTCGATGTGGATTTGGCCGAAGCATGCTGCGAAGAAGGGCGCAAGGCGGGTCTGGAAACCAAGATGATGCGCAACCCGCGCTTTCGGGTGGACTACGGCACCATCACCACCCTGCACATGATCCGCCCGCAGTGGGACATTCCGGTGGTGTCCATCTCGGCCAACAACACCCCTTACTACATGAGCATGGAAGAGGGTTTGACCGAAATGGATATGTTGGGCAAAGCCACCCTGCAGGCCATCCGCAAGACGGGCAAGCGGGCTGTGGTGCTGGCGTCCAATACCCTGTCGCACTGGCATTTTCACCAGGAGCCCGAGCCGCCGGAAGATATGACCAAGGAGCATCCCGAAAACTTGTTGGGGTATCAGTGGGATATGCGCATGATCGACTTGATGCGCCGTGGCCAGATGAAGGAAGTGTTCCGTTTGTTGCCGCAGTTCATCGATGAGGCATTCGCCGAGGTCAAGTCCGGGGCATTTACTTGGATGCATGCAGCCATGCAGTACCCGGAGCTGGCCGCCGAACTGCACGGCTACGGTACGGTGATCGGCACCGGTAATGCGGTGATGGAGTGGAACCTGGTCAAGGCAGGCCTTGCCCGCGCAGCCGTAGCGGGCTAATGGCACTTGCCTCGAGTGGTACCCGACTTTCCTTCTTCTGGTGAATTGATCATGACCATTGTTTCGGCTTTTCTTGTTCCGGGCAGCCCGCTTCCACAACTGCGTGGGGATGTACCGGGTTGGCGCCAATTCCAGCTGGCCATGCAGCAGGCGGGCGCTGCGCTGCGGGACTCACGCCCGGATGTGGTGCTGGTGTACTCCACCCAGTGGTTTGCGGTGCTGGACGAAATCTGGCTGACGCGACAGCGCAGCCAGGACATTCACGTCGACGAAAACTGGCACGAGTTCGGCGAACTGCCCTACGACCTCTACAGCGACGTTGATCTGGCCAACGCCTGTATCGACGCCTGTCGCGCCCAAGGCACCCCAGCTCGTGGAGCAGATTATGAAGCATTCCCCATCGACACCGGCACCATCGTCGCCTGCACGGCGTTGGGCATTGGCGATGAGTCGCTGCCCCTGGTGGTGGCGTCTAATAACCTCTATTACAACGGAGAGGCCACCGAAAAACTGGGGGCCATTGCCGCGCGCTGTGCGTTGGAGCAAGGCAAGCGTGTCGCGATCATCGGGGTGGGCGGGCTGTCAGGCAGCGTGTTTACCCGGCATATCGAACCGACCGACGACCATATCGTGAAGCCCGAAGAGGACCAATGGAACCGCACCATCCTCGGTTTGCTCGAGACCGCAAACCTTGCTGCGCTGAAGGAGCAACTCCCGCTCTACATCAAGCAAGCACGGGTCGACATGGGGTTCAAGCACTTCAGTTGGCTGCTGGGTGCCCTGAACGGCCAGTTCAAAGGGGCAAAAGTTCACCACTACGGTGCGCTCTATGGCAGCGGCGCGGCCGTGGTCGAGTTCACCTTGTAAGTTAGCTGCACCCCCACAGCGTTAGCGATTCAAGGGCTTCGACGACAGTTAAAGCCACGGGTTTCCTGCGCCTGAAAATCGTCAAAAGCGTTGCAGTTTCAGACGCATTTTTTGCCAAGTTTCACTGAGGTCAGTCATGAAGCACTATCGTAACTATGTAAACGGGAAGTGGGTCGAAAGCCAGCGCACCTTCGAGGACATCAGCCCGGTGGATGGCTCGCAGGTTGCGATCGTCCACGAAGCCAGTCGCGAGCTGGTAGACGAAGCCGTCAAGGCTGGCCACCAGGCGCTGGCCGGTGAGTGGGGGCGTACCAACGCCAGCCAGCGGGTGGCGGTGCTGCGACGCATTGCCGATGAGATGGAGCGTCGCCAGGATGACTTTCTGGCGGCAGAAATGGCCGACACCGGCAAGCCCCACGCCATGGCGTCAACCATCGACGTGCCCCGGGGCATCGCTAATTTCCGGATGTTCGCCGACATCCTCGCCACCGCCCCGCTGGACAGCCACCGACTGGACTTGCCGGACGGCGCCTACGCGCTCAACTACGCGGCCCGCAAACCCTTGGGCGTGGTCGGCGTGATCTCGCCGTGGAACCTGCCGCTGCTGCTGATGACCTGGAAGGTCGCTCCCGCCCTGGCCTGCGGTAATGCCGTGGTGGTCAAACCCTCGGAAGACACGCCGGGCAGCGCCACGCTGCTGGCCGAAGTCATGGAAGCCGCTGGCGTACCGCCTGGTGTGTTCAACCTGGTGCATGGGTTTGGGCCCGACTCGGCCGGCGAGTTCATCTCCCGACATCCGGACATCAGCGCTATCACCTTCACCGGCGAGTCCCGCACTGGCACCACCATCATGCGTGCGGCTGCCGAAGGCGTGAAGCCGGTATCGTTCGAGCTGGGTGGCAAGAACGCGGCGATCATTTTTGCCGACTGCGACTTCGAAAAAATGCTCGATACCATGATGCGCGCGCTGTTCCTCAACAGCGGCCAGGTGTGCCTGTGCTCCGAGCGCGTTTACGTCGAGCGGCCACTGTATGAGCGCTTCTGCGAAGCCTTGGTGGCACGAATCAAGGCCATGAAAGTCGATTGGCCGAACGACCCAGCCACGCAAATGGGTCCGCTTATTTCGGCTAAGCATCGCGACAAGGTGCTCGGCTATTTCGAGTTGGCCCGCCACGAAGGCGCCACCTTCCTGGCCGGTGGTCGTGTTCCGTATTTTGGTGATGTGCGCGACGAAGGCGCTTGGGTCGAGCCGACTGTCATCACCGGCCTGGGGGACGACGCCCGTTCGGTGCGTGAAGAAATCTTCGGTCCGATCTGCCATGTCTCGCCCTTTGATACCGAGCAGGAAGTCATCGCCCGCGCCAACGACACGCGCTATGGCTTGGCTGCGACTATCTGGACATCAAACCTTGGGCGCGCCCATCGCGTCAGCGAAGCCATGCGTGTGGGCATCAGTTGGGTCAACACCTGGTTCTTGCGGGATCTGCGCACGCCATTTGGCGGCGCGGGTTTGTCGGGGATTGGCCGTGAGGGCGGCCTGCATTCGCTGAATTTCTACAGCGAATTGACCAACGTATGCATTCGCATCGACGAGGAGGCAAGTGATGTCTGAGCACTTGAAACGGGTGGCCGACCTTTTGCAACACGCTGCGAAAGCCGGCCAGGCGATTGACCCGATCCGTGATCAATTGCCCGGTGGCGTCGCTGACGCCTACAAGGTGCAGCAGCTCAACACGCTGCGCCAAGTCAGCGAAGGGCGTCGCGTCACCGGCCGGAAAATCGGCCTGACCTCGGTTTCCGTCCAGCGCCAGTTGGGCGTCGATCAGCCGGACTTCGGCACTTTGTTCGACGCCATGGAATTCACCGACGGCGAAGAGATCCCGCAGTCTCACCTGATGCAGGCCAAATGCGAAGCCGAAGTAGCGTTGGTGCTTGAGCACGACCTGGACCTTGAACACATCGTGCTCAGCGACTTGATCGCGGCCACCGCCTATGTGCTGCCGGCTATCGAAGTGGTGGGCAGCCGGATCGCCAACTGGAACATCGGCATCCTCGACACCATCGCCGACAACGCTTCGGCCGGGGTTTACGTGCTGGGCCAGCGCCCGGTCAAGTTGCAGGACCTGGATCTGCGCCTGGCAGGCATGGTCATGGAGCGTCGGGGCGAGCCGGTGTCGTTCGGCGTTGGTGCGGCATGCTTGGGCAACCCGCTCAATGCAGCTCTGTGGCTGGCTCGCACGCTGGCGAGCGAGGGCACCGCCTTGCGCGCCGGTGATGTGATATTGACCGGGGCGCTGGGCCCGATGGTCGCGGTGACGCCGGGCGATGTCTTTGAGGCTCGCATTCAAGGGTTGGGCAGTGTCCGTGCCTGCTTCGAACACGCCAGTTGAGATAAACCAATGAAAATCCAACGTATTGCAAAGCGCCTCGACGACGCCGCACGGCACGCAGAAGCCACCCCGCAACTGACCGGCGAAGACGCGCTGACCCTTGAGGAAGCCTACGCGGTGCAGCGCTTGCTTATCGAGCTGCGGCTTGGCCGGGGCGCGCGCCAGGTGGGAATGAAGATGGGTTTTACCAGCCGCGCGAAGATGGCGCAGATGGGCGTCAGTGACCTGATCTGGGGCCGCCTGACCGACGACATGCTGATCGAGGAGGGCGGCAGCATCGATCTGTCGCGCTATGTGCATCCGCGGGTCGAGCCGGAAATCTGTTTCCTGCTGGGCAAGCGCCTGCACGGTGACGTGACACCCTTGCAGGCCATGGCAGCCGTGGAGGCTGTGGCGCCTGCTTTGGAAGTGATCGATTCACGCTACCGGGACTTCAAGTTCTCGCTTCCCGATGTGGTGGCCGACAACGCTTCGTCATCCGGGTTTGTGGTGGGCAACTGGCAGCGCCCGGACCTGGACTTGAGCAACCTGGGGTTACTGATGAGCTTTGATGGGCGAGCGGTGGAGTTGGGCAGCACGGCGGCGATTCTCGGCTCGCCGGTGCGCGCACTGGTGGCCGCCGCACGCTTGGCCGCGCAACAGGGTGAAGCGCTGGAGCCCGGCTCGTTGGTCATGGCCGGTGCGGCGACGGCAGCCGTGGCCTTGCGCCCCGGCGTAGCAGTGCGCTGCGAGTTCCAATCGCTAGGGGCCGTGGCCTTCAATACAGTACGCGAGGGATAACACCATGAACGAATCACTTTCCGGCACCGCCAGGGTTGTCGATGGCAAAGCCACGCCCTTGGGCACGTTTCCCCATGTGAAACGGGCGGGGGATTTCCTCTACGTCTCGGGCACCAGTTCGCGTCGTCCCGACAACAGCATCGCCGGGGCCGGGCTGGATGCCGCCGGCCACGTGCACCCGGACATCGCAGTGCAGACCCGTGAGGTGCTGCAAAACATCCGCGACATCCTGCGCAGCGTCGACGCCGACCTCAGCGATGTGGTCGAGATCTGCAGCTACCTGGTCAACATGAATGACTTCTCCCAGTACAACCAGGTGTATGGCGAGTTCTTCGACGCCAGCGGACCTACCCGTACCACCGTGGCCGTGCACCAGTTGCCCCATCCGCAACTGGTGATCGAAATCAAGGCCGTGGCCTACAAACCGTTGCCGCGCCAATAGGGAGCCGGAGCATGTCTACTTTTCCAATCCCCGTGGCGATCATTGGCTCGGGCAACATCGGCACCGACCTGATGATCAAGATCTTGCGGTATTCCAAGTGCCTGCAGGTGGCCGCTCTGGTGGGTATCGACCCCGCATCCGACGGCCTTGCACGCGCTGCCCGCATGGGTGTGCCGACCACTGCCGAAGGCATTGACGGGTTGCTGGCGCTGCCGAATTTCGCGGATATCCGCATCGTGTTCGACGCCACGTCTGCCACTGCCCACGCGCTCCACAACGCCAAGCTGCAACCCCATGGGGTGCGGGTGATCGACCTTACGCCAGCGGCCATCGGGCCCTACGTGATTCCGGTGGTCAACCTCGACAAACACACGCAGGCGCCCAACCTGAACATGGTGACTTGCGGCGGCCAGGCGACCATTCCGATCGTGCATGCGGTGGCCCAGGTGGCGCCGGTGCATTATGCGGAAATTGTCGCCTCCATCTCCAGCAAGTCCGCCGGCCCAGGCACTCGCGCCAACATCGACGAGTTCACCGAGACCACCTCCCGGGCCATCGTCGAGGTCGGCCAGGCGGCACGGGGCAAAGCCATCATCGTGCTCAACCCGGCCGAACCGCCGCTGATCATGCGCGACACGGTGTATTGCTTCGTCTCGCCCGGTGCCGACATCGAGGCCATCCGCGCAGCAGTGCAGGCCCGGGTGGCCGAGGTGCAGCAATACGTGCCGGGCTACCGTCTGAAACAGGAGGTGCAGTTCGAGCATTACGGCGAGGACAACCGCCAGAACATCCCGGGGCTTGGCTGGAGCCTTGGGACGAAAGTCTCGTTGTTCCTGGAGGTAGAAGGCGCCGGGCACTACCTGCCGGCGTATGCGGGCAACCTGGACATCATGACCAGCGCGGCCGTGTCGGTGGCTGAGCGGATCGCCCACAGCCACGTCAGCGGAGGGGTTTGAAAATGGTTGCGACAGCGAAGAAAATCTACGTCAGCGACGTGACCCTGCGTGACGGCATGCACGCCATCCGCCATCGCTACAGCCTTGAACAGGCTGCGCAAATTGCCCAGGCCCTGGACGAGGCGGGCGTCGACAGCATCGAGGTGGCCCACGGCGATGGTTTGCAAGGCTCCAGTTTCAATTACGGCTTTGGTGCCCACACCGACCTGGAATGGATCGAGGTGGTCGCCGATACGGTAAAACGTGCGCAGATTGCTACGTTGCTGCTACCGGGGATCGGCACTTTGCATGACCTCAAGGCCGCCTATAACGCCGGCGCCAGGGTCGTACGGGTGGCCACCCACTGCACGGAGGCCGATGTGTCGCGCCAGCACATTGAGTACGCTCGCCAATTGGGCATGGACACCGTCGGCTTCCTGATGATGAGCCATATGCAGACTCCGGCCGCCCTGGCTGCCCAGGGCAAGCTGATGGAAAGCTACGGCGCTCAGTGTATCTACGTGGTGGATTCGGGAGGTGCGATGAGCATGTCGGACATCGCCGAACGTTTCAAAGCCATGAAGGATGTGCTCGACCCGGCCACAGAGACCGGCATGCACGCCCATCACAACCTGAGCTTGGGCGTCGCCAATAGCCTGGTAGCGCTGGAGCACGGCTGTGACCGCATCGATGCCAGCCTCACCGGCATGGGGGCGGGCGCGGGCAACGCACCGCTCGAAGTGTTCATCGCCGCCGCCGAGCGCATTGGCCTCAATCACGGCTGCGATGTGAAGCGTCTTATCGACGCTGCGGAAGACATCGTGCGGCCCCTGCAAGAGCGGCCAGTACGGGTCGACCGCGAAACCCTGGCGCTAGGGTATGCCGGGGTTTACTCGAGCTTTCTGCGCCACGCCGAAGTGGCCGCCAAGACCTACGGACTGTCAGCGTTCGACATTCTGGTGGAACTGGGCAAACGCCGGATGATTGGTGGTCAGGAAGACATGATTGTCGATGTGGCCCTGGACATGCTCAAGGCGCGCTGACACGTCACACCCTTTGTAAAAGGTTGCATGAATGAACGGCGTATCCCGTTCATTCGTGGGCCGGTGCTCGTCCGTTATGTCTAGACATTTGAAGTTGTTTTTTCCCAATAAAAATAAAACCAGACAACTGCCAACTCATGATGGATATCGACAAATGAATCTTAAAAACCGGGTCAGGCACACAGTGGGGCTGGCGCTGAGTTGTTCGCTGGCGAGTATGGGGCAGGTCGCGTTGGCGACTGAGGGTGGGGCGTCTTCGTATCCTATGGGTGTGGAGAACTTCATGTCCGGGGCAATGCCGCCGCCGGGGGTGTATGGCATCGTTTACGCGCAGCACTACGAAGCCGACCGCCTGATGGGGAACGATGGAGGGCGGCTGCCGGTGGACTTCAAGCTGCGGGCCAACGTGATTGCGCCGCGAGTGGTGTGGATTACCGAACAGCAGGTGCTGGGCGGCCAACTGGCGTTTGAAGTAATTGCGCCGTTGGTGGACCTCAAGGTGGCTGTCAACGTGGCCAGCGACCACAAGCGCGAACTGGGGGACATCACCTTCGGCTATGGCCTGGGTTACTACTACAGCGACAAGTTCCATGCGGTTTACGGCGTCGACGTCATTGCCCCCACCGGGCGCTTCGACCGCAATGAACTGCTCAACATCGGCCGCAACTACTGGGCGGTGCAGCCGGTGGCGGCATTCACTTATGTGGACCCCGCAGGCTTGAATGTCGACCTCAAGACCATGTATGACATCAACGCCAGAAACCCCGACACCGATTACCGCTCCGGCCAGGAGCTGCATGCTGACTTCGCCGTCGGCTGGGGCCTGGACAATGGTTGGGTGTTGGGCGTGGGCGGCTATGTCTATCGGCAAACCACCGATGATAACGTCGACGGCGAGCGCCTCAAGGACAACAAGGGGCGGGCGTTTGCGATCGGCCCGTCACTGAAATACGCCAGCCCCCACGGCTGGTTGGTCACTGCCAAATGGCAGCAGGAGAGCAGCGTGCGCAATCGCGCCGAAGGCAACGCTTACTGGATCAAGTGGGCGTTTCCATTCTGACTTGCTACGACGTACGCAGATTAATATCAATTGAGCTGAATTTTCGAGAGGTAGTGACGATGGCTGGCCCCTTGTACAAACACTTCAACACCCCGCAGGAACTCAACGAGCAATACGACATTGAAGCCTCGGTGGCGGATTTTGGCGCCTATGTCACGCAGTTCGTCGAGGGCAGTCGCGCGGTTCGCGAAACCCTGCCCAGCCAGTTGGACGTGCCCTACGGCCCGACCCTGAGCGAAACCCTCGACGTGTTCTTCCCGCCCCAGGCAGCGGTTGACGGCGCCGGCCGCCCGGCGGTGTTTTTTGTGCATGGCGGTTACTGGAAGGCCACCAGCAGCAAGGAGTGGAGCTATGTGGCCAAGGGGTTGAGCGATTTGGGCGTGATCACCGTGGTGGAAAACTACGCGCTCTGCCCAAACGTCTCCATCGCTGAAATCGTGCGTCAGCACCGTGCGGCCTTCAGCTTTATCTGGTGCAATGCCGAGCGTTTCGGTATCGACCGCCAGCGCATCGTGCTGGTCGGCCATTCGGCAGGCGCCCATGGTGTTGTCGAACTGCTGGGTACAGACTGGCTAGGTGAATATGGCCTGCCGGCGCAGCCCTACGTTGGCGCGGTGGCGGTCAGCGGGGTCTACGACCTGCGACCTTTGCCTCACACCTTCTTGGCGCCCACACTGGGCATCACCCCCGCACAAGCCGAAGCACTCAGCCCGCAATTGCGGATACCGGCGAATCTGCCGCCGCTGCTGATGCCCTACGGTCTCAAGGAGCCCGCCGAGTTCCAGCGTCAGACCGTCGACTACGCCGCCGCCTGCGTGGCTCGCAGCGAAAATGTGGAGGTGCTGGCATTGGCATTTGACCACTTCAACATCCTCGACGAACTGGCAGACGGAAGGGGGCCTATCTTCACGCAAGTAATGGAGTGGCTCACTGTAGAGGAGGATGTAGGAGTACGCATATGAGCTCTCCTAGGAACGGCAAATACGGCTACCGAACTCGAGAATTAAGGTCGATAATGTCCATCTGTTTTAAGGCTGGGGGCATCCTTTTTCAACCATCTATCGCATGCCCTCAGATATGCCCCCAGATGTCTAATGCTCTGGAAGTAGGTAGAGCCCCATGGCCTATGAAAAGACAGAAGTGATCAGATAAACAGCCGGCCCGACGAAGCCTGGAGACTCTCAGGGGCGCCAAAAAACATTTCGACTGGGCTCTAACTCGGTAGTTTCAGTTTGAAAAAATCTTAATATGCCCCCAATTTTGCCCCCACTCAGACGCCGTACATAAGCGATCACGAATGGCGATTCCTGACGAAATCCAGTATGGCTCTGGATGGCTTTCGGTGTACGCCCAAACTGGGTACCGGCGGCAGTCCTGTCAACGCAAACTCATCAATACCGATTTGCTCTGTGCTGCTCAAGTCGACCCGTTCAGCGAGCGGTCGGGTCGCCAAGTTGTAAACAAACTCACCGGTCGCCTCATCCCGTCAGAGCATGCGGCGCAACACGTCGTTGCGCGGGTCGCGGTCGTAGAAGCGATGCTTGAGGGCGCCCGCCACATGCAGCACGATCAGGACCAGCAACGTATAGGCGAGGACTTTGTGCAGCCATTGGAACACCGCGAACCAATCGTCATTCTTCGGCAACAGCTCCGGCAGGTTAACCCCAAAAAAGAACACCCCATCGCTCATCGTGTAGGTGCTCGACATGGAGTAGCCCATCAACGGCACGATCACCAGCAGCACGTACATCACGCGCTGGGTCAGGCGTGACAGGAACCGTTCATACCCCGCCAGGGTTTCCAGCGGCTGCGGCAGCTTGGGGGTGCGAAAACGCACGGCGAGCTGAGTCAGGACCACCAGGAACGTCAACACCCCAAAGGACTTGTGCCACGGGTAATAGAGCTCGTATTTGCTCGCCACTTCATCGTTCATGCCGGTCATGTGCCAGCCGACCCACAGCAGGCCCAGGACGAGCACGGCACGCACCCAGTGCAACACGCGCAGGGAGGTCGGGTACCGATCGATTGTCGGTTGATCTATTGGGTTCATATCAGGCTCTCCACGGAGCGATGCACGGTTGAATGGCCACCCTCAACGTTGGAGGGTGGCTCGGTCGGGGTAGGCGCTGCACTCAGGCCGGCAGTAGCACGGTGATGACTTTCTCCTCGGTGTAGGCCAGTGCGCCGCTGAACCCACCTTCACGCCCGATACCGCTGGTCTTGACGCCGCCCCAGGGTAGGTTGGCGTCCAATGGGCTCCAGCAGTTGATGCCCACGGCGCCGGCTTTCACCGCTGCCGCGACGCGGTGCGCTCTGACCAGGTCGCTGGTCCAGACCGTGGCCGCGAGGCCGTAGCTGCTGTCGTTGGCCAGGGCTATCGCTTCGTCTTCGCTGTCGAACGAGATCAGCGTGCCGACAGGACCGAAGATCTCGTTGCGGGCGATTTCCATGTCGTTGCGGGCGTTGGCGAAGATCGTCGGACGCACGAACCAGCCCTGCTTAGGGGCCGAAACGCCACCGGCCAGCAGCGTTGCGCCTTGGTCGATACCCAGCTGTATGTAGCGGTTTACGCGATCGAATTGCGCCTTCTTGGCCACTGGGCCCATCTGTACGCCGGGCTCGCGAGGGTCGCCCACGGTCACCGCCTGTGCGGCCTCGGCCAGCGCGGCGCCGAAGCGTTCGGCGATGCTGCGCTGCACCAGGATTCGCGAGCCGGCCGCACACACCTGGCCCAGGTTGGCGAACAGGCCGAGCGTACAGCCGCGCAGGGCGTCCTCGAAGGAGGCATCGTCGAACACAATCTGCGGGCTCTTGCCGCCCAATTCCAAGGCCACGCGCTTGAACAACACACCGGCGGTGCGCTGGATTTCACGCCCGGCCTCGGGACTGCCGGTGAAGCTGATCTTGTCGACATCCGGGTGTTCGCACAGGGCGCGACCGACTTCGTTGCCGTAGCCGGTGACCACGTTGATCACGCCGTCCGGGAAGCCCGCTTCTTGCGCCAGCAGCGCCAGGTGCAGGGCCGACTGCGGGGTTTCTTCCGATGGTTTGATTACGACGGTGCAGCCAGCCGCCAGCAATGCAGCGAGCTTCCACACGGTGATCATCAGCGGCGAGTTCCAGGGCACGATGGCACCGACTACGCCGACGGGCTCGCGTACCGTGTACGACAAGGTCTTGGTGCCAAAGTAGCCACCAGTGGGAATGGTGCGGCCTTCAAGCTGGTTGGCCCAGCCAGAGGCTGCGCGCAGGTTGGCAATCGCGTTGGGCAGGTCCATACGGCGCGGTTCGATAGGGGAGCGACCGATGGCGTTGGCGTCCAGATCGGCCAGCAGTTCGCTGTCGCGCTCAACCAGGTCGGCTAGCTTCGATAGCAGTCGGCCACGCTGGGCGCCGTCGAGTTGGCTCCATTCGCCGCCTTCAAGTTGCCGGCGTGCAGCCGCCACGGCACGGTCCACGTCCTCACTGGTGCCACGCGCGGAGCTGCCATACACCCGTTCGGTCACGGGGCTGACCAAGTCGATACGACGACGGTCGAAAGCTTCGCAGGACGTACCTTCGATGAAATGATTCAAGTGCTCAGTCATTTTGCGGTCCTCGAATAGTGGTCAGGTTCACGCCTTGAGGGACGCCAGGGCGTCGCCGAAGATGTTCAGTGCCTTGAAGAACAGTTCGCGGGAGATCGTCAGCGACGGCATCACACGCATCACGTTGCTGTAGCGGCCACAGGGAATCATCAGCACGCCGTGGTTGAGCAGATAGCCCATCAGTTGGCCGATCCTCTCGCCCGCCAGGGGCGCCTTGGTGAGCGGGTCTTCGACCAGTTCGATGCCGATCATCAGGCCGCGCCCGCGCACTTCACCGACCAACGGGCTGTTGAAGCCACGAATATGCGCCTGTGCCTCCAGCCCCAGCGTGTGGGCGCGGTTGAGCAGGTCGAGTTCAGGATCCTGCAGGATACTGATGTTGGTCAGAGCCACGGCGGCCGACAACGAGTTGGCGGCGAACGTGTTGGGCATGGAACCGTCGGGGATTTTCGCTGCCAGGTCCGAGCGCATGATCAGGCCGGCCATGGGCAGGTCGCTGCCGATGCCCTTACCGAAGGTGAGCATGTCGGGCTGCACGCCGGAATGTTCGACCGCCCACATTTTGCCGGTGCGCCCCGCGCCGGACTGCACTTCATCGACGATCAGCAGTGTGCCGCTGCGGTCGCAGGCCTTGCGCAGCAATTGCAGGAATTCCGGCGATGGGGGCACGTAGCCGCCTTCGCCCTGTACCGGTTCCACGATCACGGCTGCCACGTCATCGGCGGCGGTGTAGGGAGTGTTCAACAGGTAGTCGATGTACTCGCCGGCGATCTGCTCGGCGCTTTTGTGGGTGGTGTCGAAAGGGAAACGGTAGGCGTAAGGGTAGGGGGCGTGAATCACGCCACCCATTTGCGCGCCAAAACCTTTGCGGTAGGCCGTGCCAGTGGTCAGCGAACCCGAAGCGTTCCACACGCCATGGTATCCGCCGTGAAAGGCGATGATCTGGTGCCGCCCGGTGATGCGCTTGGCAAACTTGATCGCCGCTTCCAGTGCATCACTGCCGCTTTGTGTGAAGAAGGTGATGCAGTCGCCACGCAAACCCTCGGGCGCGATTTCGGACAGCTTGGCGGCCAGCTCGGTACGCCGGGTGCTGTTGATTTCCAGGGCATGCATCAGCACTTCGGACTGTTCGCGAATCGCCTGCACCACTTTGGGATGGCAGCGGCCTACGCTGCTGACACCGACGCCGGCGGACAGGTCGATGTAGGTGTTGCCGTCCGGGTCCTTGAAGGTTGCGCCGAAGGCTCTGTCCATGGCGATCGGCATGCGTCCGCCGCCGCGCGCCATCGACTCGGTACGCGCCGAAAGCGCCAGGGCCTCGCACGTTTTGGGGCCGGGGAGCGTGCTGGAGGTGATGTGCGGTGCATCGGCGAAATGCAGGGCTGCAAGCTTGGCTTCACTCATGACGGATTCTCTGCGATGTTGATTGATGTGGCCTGATCATCTACGCGACGCGGGTAAGGCTGGTAGCCCGAATCGGCACATGTGGGGCGCTGACGCAGGTGAGGCGGCGTGAACTGAAGCTTTCACGAAATTTGCATTAATTGCGCTATGTGAGAATATCTATAAATAAATCGACCTTAAAATAAAAAATATCCGAGGGTATCGCTCATTATGAGAAATAACAGCGTCGGTCATTTTAAGGATGTTCACGTTCATGCGGCCAACGTGCAGCAGTGGAACCAGGACTACAGCCAGTTAACCGCCGGTTCGACCGAGAGTTCGCTGATGCAGTTGACCACCGGCGGTTGCCACGTTTTCCTTGAGCAGATCAACCAGCGTGTCGTGCAGCACGGTGTCGCGCCGCGGGGCAAGATGTGCTTCGCGGTGCCGATCAACGTGCCCGGCTCGATGCGAATGCAGGGGCGCGAGGTGGACGACAGCAGCCTGTTCTTTCTGCGCGGTGGCGAGGAGTTCATGTTTCATATGCCGATGGGCATGCAGCTGCTGTCCATCACGTTCGAGCGTGAATTGTTCGAGCAGGCGCTGGCGCAAACCGCGTCGGCCAAGGATGTGAGCCTGTTGCTGCGTCAGCCGGTGATCAGGGTTTCCAGCCAACGTTTCGCCGATGCCCGTCGGCGCTTGCTGGCGGTGTTCGCCCAGGCGATGGCCAGCGATGCTCACGACAGCGCACAAGAGCGGCAACACGACGAGGCGCTGGAGCAGGCCATGCTCAGCGAGTTGATGCAGCTCATGGCCGATCCGGCCTGCGATAAGCAGCAGCGCACGAGCAGTTCCACGCGCAGTTTTATCGTCGAGAAATGCCACCGCATGGCGACCACCGGGCTGTTCGACGTGCCCAGTGTGTTCGAGCTGTGCGAACGCCTGCAGATCAGCCGGCGCACGGTGCAGAACAGCTTTCGCGCCGTGGCCGAGACCACGCCGCTGAACTACCTTCGCTGTGTGCGGCTCAATGGCGTACGCCGCACCTTGATGTCCACCCAGGCCGCGCATCTCTCGATTGGCGATGCCGCGGCCCAGTGGGGGTTCTACCACCTCAGCCATTTTGCGGCTGAGTACCATGCGCTGTTCGCCGAATTACCGTCCCAGACATCACGCGCCGCCATACCGCCGTGTGTTACACGCGGAACTGATCCATCAGCTTCATCTGTTGATTGGCCCGCGCGTTGAGCTGACTGCTGATCTGCGCCGACTCGGCGGCCTGTTCCGTCAGGGTCTCGGTCACGCCACGGATGGTCGAGACGTTGCGATTGACCTCTTCGGCCACCGCACTTTGCTCCTCCGCCGCGCTTGCAATCTGCAGGTTCATGTCGCTGATCACCGTTACCGCGTCGCTGATCTTGCCAAGCGCCTGCACGGCCTGATGAATCTGCCCGGCGTTGTCCTGGGCGAGCGTCTGGCTGGAATGCATGGTCGCCACCACGCCCCGCGTGCCGGTTTGGATGCGTTCGATGACCATGCGGATTTCCTCGACGGAATCCTGGGTGCGCTTGGCCAGGTTGCGGACTTCATCGGCCACCACCGCAAAACCCCGGCCGCTTTCCCCGGCACGCGCCGCTTCGATCGCAGCGTTGAGTGCCAGCAGGTTGGTTTGCTCGGCAATGCTGCGGATCACTTCCAGCACCGAACCGATCTGCTCGCTGTTGACCGCCAGGGCTTCGACTTCCGTCACGGCCTTGCTGACCTCGCGGGCCAACGCATTGATGTCCTGGGTGCTGCGCTCGATAAGGGTGATGCCATCCCTGGACGCCTGGTCGGCACCGCGTGCTGCCTGGGCGGCATTCGAGGCGCTGTGGGCGACTTCATGGGCGGTGGCGCTCATTTCGTTGGAGGCGGTTGCCAGTTGATCGATCTCGCGAAATTGCACCTGCATCCCTTCACTGGTCAGCCGCGCAATTTCCGAAGACTGGTCGGCGGTGCCGCGCGCATCGGTAATGCTCTGCTTGATCTGCGCCACAGTCGGCTGCAGTTTGTCGAGGAAACGGTTGAACCCGTTCACCAGTTCGCCCAGTTCATCTTTCTTGCGGTAGTGCAGGCGTTGGGTCAGGTCGCCGTCGCCACTGGCAATTGCCTTGAGCATCTGCGCGACACTGTTGATCGGGCGCGTCACCCCGGAGGCAGTGAACCAAATGAGCAGCAGGCCCAACAGCCCGGAGCCGATGGCCACCAGCAATGACTCCAGCGTGTCGCGGGTTTGGGTCTGGTCAAGCACGGTCTGAAGCGCTACCGAGTCGGCCAGCAAGACTTGTTTGGGCAAATCAATGACCACCCCCCAAGCTGGCGCGTCGGGGATTGGTGCGACGGGGTAGACAGCGCGGATCAAATCATTCTGGGCCAGTACCAGCGGTTTTTTTTGCGTCAATGCCGCAAGTATCGCCTTGCTTTCCTCGCCCAATGCGACGTTGAGCGGCTTGGCAACCTGGGCGACATCCTTACTGTAGGCCGCGAGCACGCCGCTGTCAGACACGATCAGCATGCTTCCCGAGCCGTTGAACAGCATGCGCTGGGCATCGTTTGCGGCCGCTTGCAGGGCGCCGAGTGCGAGATCCACGCCGAGGGCGCCGATCACCTTGCCATCGGCAATCAACGGTATCGACAGCGTGGTCATCAGTTGTACCTGCCCGGCCTGGGTGTCGGCATAGGGCGCCATCAGGCAGGTGCGCCGTGTGTCTCGCGGGCAGGTGTACCAACTGTTGTAGGGGGTACCACTGATGCTGAGCTCGGTCTTCTGCAAATCGCTTTCGGGAATCAGTATGTTCACCGACTCGCCGGCGCCACGATTCCAGGCACTGGCAAAGCGACCGGTTTCGTTGGAGGCGCGCGCGGCGTCGTTGGCGAATGCGTTGTCTTGCCCCTCCAGCGCATTCGGTTCGAAAACCAGCCACAGCCCGAGTATCTGCGGATTGCGCTCGAAGGTTGCCTTGAGACTCTGGTTCAGCTCCTCACGCAACGTCGCGGCCGGCAAGCCGCGCTGCGCGGCCATGTTACGCAAATGTGCTGCCTGGTCGGACAGGGCGGTAATGAGCAGCAGGCTGTTGCCGAAGATCCGCTGCAGGTTACCCGTCTGCTCGGCGGCCTTGGCCAGCAGCAGGGTCTCGCCGCTCTCGGTGAGCATCTTGCTGCTGGACGTACTGATCAACCGGTTGTTCTGGTTACTCTGATAGAGGTTCAGGCTGACGATCAGACCGATTACGCCCAGAAGGCACAGGCCGGAAAGCAGGATGATTTTCAAACGGATGGAGAGGGCGTCGAGCATCGGAGTATCTCGCAGGTGAACAGCATGCTTGTTGACCATCAGTTGGCCCGGGCCACTGACTTCTTATTGGGTATGTCGTATATCGGCCGGTCTCGGGTGTTAGGGAGGCCGGTTCGGTAATTCTCTCGTTATCGCGCTATGACGGCCGTCTGCCCGCTGAACTTGACCAGCAGCGCCGCAACCAACAACAGGGCTGTCAGCACCGCGAGCACCGCCACGAAGCCGGCATCGAACGCCGAACGTGCCAGCCCCGTCAGCAGCGCCGCGTCATCGGTCGATAACGTTGCAGAGACCAGCAGCGCGTCGTCCAGGCTCTCGAACGTCAAGGGGTTCAGGCCCAGCCGCGGCGGGATCGTCAGGCTGACACACCCGGCATAAATCGCCGACAACAGGCTGCCTGCCAGCGTCACCCCGGCGGCACCGCCCAGCTCGAAGGAAACCTCCTCGATAGACGCGGCCATGCCGGCCTTATCGGTGGGGACGCTGAGCATGATGGTGCTGGAAGCTGCCGTCAGCGCCGCGCCCATGGCCATGCCCAGTAGCGCAAGGCTGGCAACCTGCAGCGGTACCGCCGCGTTGCACAGCAACACGTAGGCCAGCATGCCGGTCGCCGAGAGCAGCAGGGTCCAGAACAACATGCGTCGATTGCCCAGGCGTGACAGGTAGTAGCCGGCCAATGGCCCGCCAACGAAGGAACCCAGTGGCAGCGGCAGGATAAAAAGGGCTGCCTGCAGGGGGGACATACCCAACACCAATTGCAGGCGCTGGCTGAACACCAGCTCCATGCCGATAAACGCGGCGGCTGAGGCGAGCGCCGCAATCACGGCATTTCTGAACAGCGGTATGCCGAACAGCGACAACTCCAGCATTGGCTGCGCGACGCGGCGCTGACGTCGAATGAACAGTGTCATGAACAACGCCCCCAGCAGTAGCGCAACCAGCATGGCCGCGAAGGAGGGCGACCGTTTGCCGAGTTCCTTGACGGCATAGGCCAGGCTGACCAACGCGATCATGACCTGCAGCGACCCCAGCCAATCCCAGTGCCGCTGGGCATTGCCCGGATGAGCATGGATCAGCATCGCCCCGAGCAGCAGCGCCGCCAGCACAATCGGAACGTTGATCAGAAACACCGAGCCCCACCAGAAATGCTCCAGCAGCAAGCCGCCCACGACCGGGCCGAGCGCCGCACCGCCGGAGGCCACCGATGCCCAGATACCAAATGCCATGGCCTGTTCGCGCTCGTCGCTGAACGTCAGCCGGATCAGTGCCAGGGTGGCGGGCATCATCATTGCCGCGCCGACGGCCAGGCCACCACGGGCGCCGATCAATACATTGGCCGAGGGCGAGAATGCAGCGATGAGCGAGAACAGGCCGAACACACTCAACCCGCCGAGGAACAGCCGTTTGTGCCCCAGGCGATCACCGAGCGTGCCCATGCCCAGCAGCAGGCCGGCGGCGATCAGCGCGTAGATATTGATAATCCAGAGCTTTTGCGAGGCCGTGGCGCCGAGCTCGCGGGTCAGGGTGGGCAAGGCGGTGTACAGCACGGTCATATCAATGACGATGAGCAGCAATGCGCTGGAAATAATGGCAAGGATCAGCCAGCGGTGCTTGGAGGGCATAGTGTGGGCTCGATAATTGAATGGCCAACGCCGGCAACTTCAGGTCAGCCAGGCATAGGACGGGTGAACCTAGCATGCACGAGCGCGCACCCGCGCCGTTATCCCAAATCGGCGGGAGAATAAGTCGGCCCCGACCTGTTTTGGGGCGCTGGCCGCGATGTTACCGATTTGGGATAGCGAGGGTTACGTGGCGGGCATAGGATCGAATCCAGCGTGCAACCTCAAGAATAAAAGCGCTACCCGGCACCGATAGCGCCTGGATCGGGGCCACCCCACAGCGACTGCCTCATACAATAAGGTCAATAACATGAGTGTAACTCTCCCGGTCAACAGCTCTACGGAGCTCAAGCGTGGCGCCCTGGGTGTCGGCTTCATCATCTTCTTTGTGATTTCGGCGGCAAGTCCGCTCAGTGTGATTGCCGGTGGGTTCCCGATCGGCATCATGCTGGGCAACGGTGCCGGCACCCCAGCGTTACTGCTGCTGGCATTGCTGGTGCTGTTGGCGTTCTCGGTGGGTTACACCACCATGTCCCGCCACGTCACCAACGCCGGCGGTTTCTACGCCTTCACCTCCCGTGGCCTGGGCGGCCTGGCCGGCGGCTCGGCGGCAGTGCTGGCGATGTTCGCCTACAACATCTTGCAGATCGCCCTGTATGGCATGTTCGGTGGTGTGGTCGCCGGTACCATGGAGAGCATGGCGGGCGTGATATTGCCTTGGTGGTCCTATTCGCTGATGGCGATGGCCAGCATTGCATTTCTCGGCTATCGCAATATCGACCTCTCGGCGCGGGTATTGTCGTTGGTGGTGATCGCCGAATACCTGGCGATCCTGATCCTCGACTTTGCCATTCTGAAAACCGGGGGTGACAGCGGAGTCAATCTTGACTCATTTACCAGTCAGCATGTGTTCAGCGGCACTCCGTCCATTGGTCTGCTGTTCTGTTTCGCCGCCTTCATCGGCTTCGAGGCCACCACTATCTACGGTGAAGAAGCGAAAGACCCGAAGCGCACCATCCCAATCGCGACCTACAGTTCGGTGTTGCTGATCGGTGGGTTCTATGCGCTGTCGGTATGGTCGATGGTCGTGGGAGTGGGCGCAGACAAGATCGTGCCGATGCTGCAAGCCATGCAAGACCCCACCACCTTTATCTACGGCATGTCCGATCACTTCGTCGGCCCGCACCTGACCCTGGTCATCCGCGTGCTATTCATGGTCAGCATCTACGCCGGGCTGTTGGCGTTCCATAACGCCGCAGCGCGCTACTTCTACGCCATCGGCCGTGACGGCTTGCTGCACAGCGTGCTGGGCACCACCCACCGCGTGCACCAGAGCCCGCACATGGGGTCTGCTTTGCAGAGCCTGATCGCGGCCGTGGTGGTATTGATCTTCGCCGCGATGGACGCCGACCCGATCCTGCAACTGTTCGCCTGGTTCTCCAACCTGGCAACCCTGTGCGTGATCCTGCTGATGGCGATGACCTCGATCGCAATCTGCGTGTATTTCCATCGGCACCCCGAACTCAAAGTCGGCCTGCTGCGAGGGCGCATTCTGCCGGTGGTGTCGTGCCTGGCATTGCTGAGCGTGCTCGTACTGGCGGTGGCGCATTTCGATGTGCTGACGGGGGCCAGCCAGCTCTTGTCCTACAGCTTGTGCGCGGTGATTCCCGCAGCCCTGCTGGGCGGCCTGTATCTCGCCGCGCGCCTGCGCAAGGTGTCGCCGCAGCGGTTCCTGGCCCTGGGCAGTCACAAACTCTAAGGCCTGGTTCGAAACCTCTCTCCTGTGAATTGTTCACTGCCGTTGTGCGGCAGGGCTCGTCTGCGTTAAAGGAAATTGCATATGCACCATTACAAGATGCTCATCAACGGCGTTTCGGTTGCCGGTGAAAACGGCCAGTTTGACGTGATCAATCCGGCCACCGGCGCCGCATTCGCCCAATGCCCGGCCGGCTCGCTGTCCCAGTTGGACGAGGCGGTGGCCGCCGCTCAGGCCGCTTTCAAGACCTGGCGCCACAGTACCCATGGGCAGCGCTGTGAGCACCTCAATGCGATTGCCGATGCGATCGAAAAGGACGCTGATGCACTGGCCCGGCTGATCGTGCAGGAGCAAGGAAAACCGCTTGAGCTGGCGTTTTCCGAAGTCATGGGCGCCGCCGCCTGGACCCGCTACGCCGCCGGGCAGGAGATCGCCGTGGAACTGGTGGAAGAAACCCCGACCCAGCGCATCGAACTGCACCGCAAGCCCTTGGGTGTGGTGGCGTCCATCACGCCGTGGAACTGGCCTTTCATGATCGCCGTGTGGCACATCATGCCGGCGCTGCGCGCGGGTAACTGCGTGATCAGCAAGCCATCGAGCCTGACGCCGCTTAGCACGTTGCGCCTGGTCGAAATTATCGGGCGCCATGTGCCACACGGTGTGATCAACTGCGTGACCGGCGAGCAGGGTTTCGGCAGCGCGATCACGTCGCACCCGGGGATCCAGAAGATTGTGTTCACCGGCTCCACCGCCACCGGCCAAAGCGTGATGCGCGGGGCCGCCACCAACCTCAAGCGCCTTACCCTGGAACTGGGCGGCAACGACGCGGCGATTGTATTGCCGGGTACGTCGGTGGAGGAGGTGGCCGAAGAGATCTTCCAGGCCGCCTTCCTCAACATGGGCCAGACCTGCGCCGCACTCAAGCGCTTGTACATTCACGAATCCCAGTACCAGGCGTTTGCCGAGGCCCTGACGCGGATTGCCGAGCGCCAGGTGGTCGGTGATGGCCTGGAGCCCGACGTCAACTTCGGTCCGGTGCAGAACCTTGATCAACTGCAACTGGTGGACGCCCTGATTGCCGATGCGCGGGCACACGGTGCGCGGGTGCTGTGTGGCGGCGCACGCCTGGATCGCCCTGGGTTCTTCTACCCGCCCACGCTGGTGGCGGATGTGACCGATGGCCAGCGTCTGGTCGACGAGGAACAGTTCGGGCCGGTATTGCCGCTGATCGCTTATCAGGATGTCGAGGATGTGCTGCGCCGCGCCAATGCCGGCGACATGGGCCTGGGCGGTTCTGTCTGGGGCCCGGACGTTGAGCAGGCGCAGGCATTGGCAAGCCGTCTGGAGAGTGGCGTGGCCTGGGTCAACTGCCACGCGCGCATTCAGCCGAACACGCCGTTCGGCGGCAGCAAGATGTCCGGCTTCGGCGTCGAGTTCGGCCTGGAAGGGTTGCTGGAATTCACCGGCCAGCAGTTGCTGTTCGTCAACAAGCGCGCAGCCGAATAACACCTCAACAACTAAGACAGCCTCTCAAAAGGCGCACCCAAGGAGCTTCGATCATGCGGTATCCCTCCACGTCATTTCTCAGCGGTACGTTGGCCTGTACGTTGACGCTTTGCGCCATCAGCCAGGTCCAGGCCTATGAGTTGTACAGCGATGAGAGCCGGCATCTGAATGCCGACATGACTGCCGTTTTCGGCATGTTCAACAGCCGCAAGAACTATGATGGCACGCCGGGCGGTTCGACCTGGCGCGAAGGTTTCATCAAGTATGGCTTGAGCGGCGACCAGTCCCTGGCCGGAAATGGCACCGCCTATGGCGCCTTCGCGCTGGTCAGTTCCGCGACCTGGGGTGACGGTGACCCGGCCGGTAATACGCTGGGCAGCGAGCGCACCACCAAAATCGAAGACGCTTACCTGGGCTGGCGCTCAGGCGACCTGTTTCCAGCCCTGGGCAAGGACGGCGTGGACATTTCCGGCGGCCGCCAGGTGGTCAAGCTCGGCAGTGGCTTCCTGATCAACGATGACGGGGCGAACTTGGGCAAGGGCCCGGCCAATGGCACGATGAACCGTGGCGGTGCGTATTACCTGGGCGCGCGGCACGCCTTCGATCAAACCGCGTTCCTGCGCCTGGGTGGAAAGGATGGCCTGCACGGCAGCCTGCTGTGGCTCCAGTCCGATAACCGCGCTCAGGCTGAAACTGAAGTGGCCGCCGGGACCCTGGATTACACCACCAAACCCGGCACACTGGGATTGACTTGGGTACATGGCATCGATGTTAACGAACGCTGGGCAAGTGATTTTCAGCGCCAGCGCAAGGGCATGAACGTCTACAGCGTGCGCGGCGAAGGCGACGCAGGTCTGCCGAATGTCAGCCTGGCGTTCGAATATGCCTGGCAGGACAAGGACACCGGTCCCGAAAAAGCCTGGTACGGCGAAGCCGGCTACACCTTTGCCGATGTTGCCTGGGCGCCAAAGGTCAGCTACCGCTACACCCGCTACTCACAGCAGTGGGATTCGCTGTTCACCGGCTTGAGCACTGGCTATGGCACCTGGCTGCAGGGCGAAGTCGCGGGCAACTATGCCGGGCCGTTCAACAGCAACACCAGCATCCAGCACGTGGCTCTCAAGGCCACGCCTCTGGAAAACCTGACCCTGGGTGCGCTGTACTTCGACTTCGACACCGTGCGCAAGAGCAATGCGCTGAACCTCAATGCTCGGGAGCTGGATGTATACGCCGAGTGGGCCGTCAACCCGCACCTGATCGTCACGCCGCTGATCGGCCTCTACAAGCCCAAGCAGGACGCCACCACGGGCGGCAACCAGGTCGCCGGCAACGGCACCAACGTTTACAGCCAGTTGACCATCGCCGTGCCGTTCTAGCCCACCGCAGCCGCCGCGCCTGAACCTCAGGATGCGGCGGCGCCCGGCGGATTGCGCAGGTTCTCGGCAATCCGGCGGGTGGTGTCCATGACCATTTCAATCACGGTTTCCTGGCGCAGCAGCTTGAAGCTCTGGGTGCTGCCGACGGCGGACAGGCTGCCGATCACCTCGTCGATATCCGGCTGGATGATGGGCGCGGCGATGCCGGTCAGGCCGAGGTTGAGTTCATCATGGGTCATGCAGTACCCATCCTTGCGAATCTTCTTTGTGGCCTTGGCAAAGCTGGCCCAGTCGTACGGGCTTTCCGGGTCGCTGGCCATATGCTCTTCGAACAGACGCTGCAGGCGTCGACCTTTCTGGAAAGCGATCAATACCTTGGACTGCGCGCCGCGAAAAAAGGGCAGCGGATGCCCGCGCCCGAAGGAGAAGTGATACGTGTCGGTGGGTTCGGCAATGTAGGTGTTGATGATGCGTCCGTCGTAGAAGACGCTGGCGAACACCGCCAGGCCGGTCTGCGCCGACAGCTCGTGCATCAGCTCGCGCCCCGCCAGAAGGATGGGGTCGTACTGGCGCATCATCCAGTCCAGCTCGATCACGCGCGGCCCCAGGCCGTAGTGGCCGGCGTCCACGCGGGTCAGCAGGCCGGCGTCGCACAATTCCTTGACATAGCGATACGCGGTGGCGCGCGACAGGCCCATGCGCTCGGCGATGGTGTCCGGGTCGATCTTCAACGTCGCCGGACCGAAAAGGTCCAGGACATTCAGCAATTTACTCAGGCTGCTCATTTCGTTCCTAGAGAAGGGATGGCATGCGGGTAAGCACTATAGGCGAAAACAGCGCAGATCCAATGTGGGAGCGGTCTTGCTCGTGAAAGCGGTGGGCCAGTGATGGAAGTTACTGACAAACCGCATACTCGAGCAAACCCGACCCTGCAGGTCGACAGGCTAAGCTTTTCAGATTATAAATTCACTTAAATCTCAAATTAAGAGATTTCATTCATAAAATGCTTGTCTGGCTCTCTATATTGTGTGATAAATCTCAACAAAGAAAACGCTCAAGCGAGAGGGCTGACAATGAATGGCGCGCAACTGATAGTGAATGCGGCAGCGGCAAGCGGTATCGAGTACTGCTTTGCCAACCCGGGCACCACCGAGATTCCGCTGGTGGCGGCCATGGCCAGCGCACCTGCTCTCAAGCCGGTGTTGTCGCTGTTCGAAGGGGTCTGCACCGGCGCCGCTGACGGCTATGGCCGCATCGCCGGCAAGCCGGCAATGACCCTGACTCACTTGGGCCCGGGCTTTGCCAATGGCATCGCCAACCTGCATAACGCGCGTCGGGCCAATACGCCGATCGTCAACGTCATCGGCGATCACGCCTCCTGGCATGTCAACTACGATCCGCCCTTGGCCAGCGACATCCAGGCCTTAGCCGGCACCGTTTCTGGTTGGGTGCGTACCTCGCGCACGGCGGCGGGTATCGGTGAAGACTTGCAGGAAGCCGTGCGTGCGGCGTGGCAGGCCAAAGGCCAGATCGCCAGTTTGATCCTGCCTATGGACCTGCAAGCCCACGCGGTGACGCACAACGGTGTATTCGCCCCGTTGCGCGCGCCGGTTCGCCGGTTTGCCGGTGACCGGGTAGAAACCGTGGCGCAGGCACTGCGTGATGGTCAGCGGCTGGTGTTTATCGTCGGCGATGAGGGCTTGTCGGTCGCGGGCCTGGAAGCAGCGGGGCGCCTGGCGCAACTGCCCGGCGTGCGCCTGTTTGCCGAGACCTTTCCGCGCCTGAGCTACCGTGGCGGTGGCTTGCCGGACCTGGATCGCCTGCCGTATTTCCCGGAGGTGGCGATTGAAATTCTGGAGCAGTACGACCTGGTCATTTGTGCAGGCGTACCCGAGCCCATCAGTTACTTTGGCTACGAAGGTATCCCGTCGCGCCTCGCAGAACGTGAGCGTCTGCTGACGCTGGCAGAAGTCGGTGACGATGTCGCCGGCGCGCTGGCGGCGTTGGCCGATGCCCTGAATGCACCGGCCTATGTGCCGACCCCGCAGGGTATCGAACTACCGCCCGGCCATGCCGAGCTGACGCCACAATCCATCGGCCAAGTGCTGGCCGCGTCACTGCCCGAAGACAGCATCGTCTCGGTTGAGGGCGGCACCTGCGGCTATCCCTTTTTTACCGCCTCCGCCCGCGCCGCTCGGCATCGGGTATTGACCAATACCGGTGGCGCGATTGGCCAGGGGATTCCGGTGGGGTTCGGTGCCGCCTTGGCGGAACGCGGCAATAGCGTGTTCTGCCTGCAATCGGACGGCAGCGCCCAGTACACCATTCAAACCCTGTGGAGCATCGCCCGCGAGCAGTTGCCGGTGGTGATCCTGATTGCCGCCAACCATCGCTACGCGATTTTGCAGAACGAGCTGCGCCGTTTCGGCATGACCGAAATGGACCCGCAAGCCCTGCGCCTGACCGTGCTCGACAGCCCGCGTATTGACTGGAAGGCCTTGGCCAAAGGCTACGGGGTACCGGCCTGCACGGTACAGACCAATGCCGAACTGCAACGCGCGCTGGCCAATGCCAAGGCCGACCGTGGTCCTTGCCTGATCGAAATGGCGCTGTGA
This sequence comes from Pseudomonas sp. MYb541, assembly GCF_037479595.1. NCBI lineage: Bacteria > Pseudomonadati > Pseudomonadota > Gammaproteobacteria > Pseudomonadales > Pseudomonadaceae > Pseudomonas > Pseudomonas sp. MYb541. The sequence goes on from NZ_JBBGYS010000005.1 coordinate 173,157, forward strand.
AGGAGTCGATTATGTATCAGCCCGAATTATTACCTGCCGTCCAGGTGTTCCTGGCCCAGCCAGGCCGCCTGTTTATCGGCGGCACCTGGCAGGACGCCGCCAGCGGTCGTCGCTTTGCCGTGGAAAACCCGGCCACCGAACAGACCCTGACCGAAGTCGCCCAAGGCGATGAGCGTGATGTGAATGCGGCCGTTGCGGCCGCGCGCGCAGCCTTTACCGGCACCTGGGCCTTGCAGTCACCGGCGCAGCGCGGCCTGTTGCTGTTTCGCCTGGCCGATCTGTTGGACCAGCACCGCGAGGAACTCGCGCAACTGATCACGCTGGAGAACGGCAAGCCTATCGCCAACGCGCGCGGTGAAGCGGCCAGCGCGGCGAACATCATTCGCTACTTTGCCGGCTGGCCCACCAAGATCGAAGGCAGCACGCTGCCCGTATCGCCGGCCAGCGGCGCGCCGATGCTCAACTACACGCTGCGCGAACCGGTGGGGGTCTGCGCGCTGATCGTGCCGTGGAACTTCCCGTTGACCATGTGCGTTTGGAAGCTCGGCCCCGCGTTGGCCACCGGTTGCGTGGCGGTGCTTAAGCCCGCCGAACAAACGCCGCTGATCGCGATCCGCCTGGTGCAACTGATCGAGGCTGCAGGCTTCCCCGCCGGCGTGGTCAACCTGATCACAGGCCTGGGCGCCGACACTGGCGCACCATTGGCACAGCACCCCGATGTGGACAAGATCGCCTTTACCGGCTCGACCCAAGTCGGGCGGCTGATCGCCCAGGCGGCCACCAGCAACATGAAAAAGGTCTCGCTGGAGCTGGGCGGCAAGTCGCCGAACATCATCCTGCCCGATGCCGACATTGCGCGCGCCGCCAAGGGGGCCGCCGATGGGATTTTCTACAACCAGGGCCAGGTATGCACGGCGGGCTCGCGCCTGTATGTCCACGCCAGTGTGCTCGACCAGGTGCTCGAAGAACTGCAGCGCCACGCTGCCGCCTATGTCCTGGGCAATGGCCTGGACCCGGCCAACAGCATGGGGCCGTTGGTGTCCGCGCGGCAGTTGAAGACCGTCAAGGGTTACCTGCAGCGGGGCCAGGAGGAGGGCGCCGAACTGATCTGCGGCGGCGGCCGTCCCGAACACCTCGAGCATGGGCATTTCATTCAACCGAGCGTGTTCCTCGACCGTGCCGAGCGCGCCTGTGTGGCCCGAGAAGAAATCTTCGGCCCGGTACTGACCGTCATGAGCTGGACCGAAATCGATGAACTGGTGCTGCGCGCCAACGATTCGCCCTATGGCCTCGCTGCTGGCCTGTGGACCCGCGACTTGCGCTCGGCGCACCGCGTGGCTGCACAGCTCAAGGCTGGCTCGGTCTGGATCAACTGCTGGAACGTGGTCGATCCCTCTTCACCGTTCGGTGGCTACAAACAATCCGGCTGGGGCCGGGAGATGGGTAAAAACGTGATCGATGCCTACACCGAGACCAAAAGCGTGTTTGTCGATCTGGCCTGAACTGAATAATCACAAGAGGTAATTGCTATGGATCTGGAATTGAAAGGCCGCGTGGCCATTGTCACCGGTGGCGGTATGGGCATCGGCAAGGAAGTCGCACGTTTTCTCTCCGAGGAAGGCTGCAAGGTGGTGATCTGCGCGCGGCGCATGGCGTTCCTGCAACTGGCGGCCGAAGAGATCACTGCACAGACCGGCAATGAAGTACTGCCGCTGTTCTGTGACACCAATGACATGAAGGCCGTGTCGGAGATGGTCGAGGCGGCGCACAAGCATTTCGGCCGCATCGACATCCTGGTCAACGGTGCCGCAGCGCCGTCGGGTGTGGTGCGCAATGACATCGAACACGCCGGCGACGATGAACTGCTGTCGGACCTCAACACCAAGGTGATCGGCTACTTCCGGTGCGCCAAGGCCGTGACCCCGCACATGAAGGCGGGCGGCTTCGGGCGCATCATCAACATCGGCGGCCTCACCGGGCGCAGCAGCAAAGTGCTCTCGGGCATGCGCAACCTGGCCATCGCCCACATGACCAAGACCCTGTCCGACCAGCTCGGCCCTTCGGGCATCACGGTCAACCTGATTCACCCCGGCGTCGTCGATACCCCGCATATCCAGGAGTTGTACGAGCGCGAAGCAGTCAAGCAGGGCAAGACCGCCGAGCAGGTCGAGCAGGCCTACATCGACGCGACGCCGATTCGCCGCACCCTCGCACCGATTGAAATGGGCTGGCTGATTGGCTTCCTGGCGTCGCCGAAAGCTGCTGCGGTGACCGGTGAATCCATCGGAATCGACGGCGGTTTGACCCGTGGCATCTATATCTGAGGAGTATCACAGATGAGTAATGGAACCCTTCTGGTCGCCACCGTCGGGCAAGCGGTGATCCGCAGCGCCGACGATGGCAAGACCTGGCATCGCCTGGGCCTGGGGCAGGACCTGGAGTTCGATGCGATCACCCGATCCCTGAGCGTGCATCCCGACGCACCCGAAGTGATCTACGCCGGCACGGACGTGGGCTTGTGCATCAGCCGCGACACCGGTGGCCATTGGCAGCGCGTCGATTCGCCGTTCAACGGCGAGACGGTGTGGAAAGTCGCCGTCGACCCGCAGGACGCCAAACGGATTTTTGTTGGCACCGGTGCGCCATCGCGCGCCGTGTTATGGCGCACCCTCGACGCCGGCCTGAGCTGGGACCGTGCCCCGGTTGAGATTCCAGAGTTCTGCGACGGTGTCAGCCGCCCACGCCTGCTGGCCTTCGCCTATGACCCCACCGACCGCAATCAGCTGTGGTTTGGCCTGGAAGAGGGTGGCCTGTTCCATTCGCGCGATGGCGGCGACAGTTGGACCCGCGTCGATGACCGACTGCTGTGGGACTACAACTCGGACATCCACAACATTGTGGTACTGCCCAATCACGGCAAGAAAGTCATCGTGGTGGTTTGCGTGAATGCGGTCTACCGCAGCCTGGACGAGGGTCTGACCTGGACCGGCATTATCGGTCGCGAAGCCTTCGGCCTGTACTACCTGCGTGCCATGAATGCGCCGCTGGGCACTCAAGACGAGCTGTACCTGAGCATTTCCGATGGTACGCCGGGCACCACCAGCAAGATCCTCGTCTCCCATGATGCCGCCCTCAGCTGGAACGTGCTGCCGTTACCGCAGCAGCCCAATTCCTGCGTCTGGGCCATTGCCTTCAACCCGGCCAACCCGCGCCAGATGGTGGCGGGCACCAAGTATGGGCACTTGTTTACATCCGACAACGGCGGTGATGGCTGGCAGAAGCACTGGCGCGAATTCAGCGAGATCGCCGACGTGCTATGGACGCCTGCCGTGGCGCAAATCAAGGCCGGGCATCAATCCATCGTCAAGAAAAACTGAGGTAAACAGTGATGAAAGTCGAAATCCTTCGAACTCACTTATCGCTCTGGGTGAGTGATCCTGATGTGTCGGCGCGCTGGTATGCCGACATTCTGGGCATGCACGAAAGTGCCCGTGGCGAGAGCTGGGTGATGATGGCGTTTGGCACCAAGCATCACGACATCGCGTTGATTCGCGCAGAACCCGGCGCCCACCAGGGCGGGCTGGGGCTGCAGCACTACGGATTGGAAATCGCCGGTGACATGACCACCTTGCGCCAGCTCTACGGCATGTTGCTGAAGAAGGGAGTGGAGGTGGTGAAAATTACCGATCATGAAATCGGCAACGGCCTGTATTTCAACGATCCCGATTGCAATCGCATGGAGTTTTTTCTCGAAACCGAGCATGACGATGCGTGCGGTAAGGCCCGCTTCAAGGCCGCCGGTGCGCCGAGTCGCAACATCACGCTTGACCCACTCGACCCCCTTTGAACAGAGGCAGCCCCGATGAAAACCGCAAATTTCGCCAGCTATCACATCCGCAAATGGTACAGCTTCGTTGAAGAGACCCTGGCCAATGAAACCGGCCAGTTGGCCGATGGCGAGCCGGTGTTCAAATACGCCGTCGCTGCAGTGATCGCCAACCCGTATGCCGGCCGTTACAGTGAAGACCTTTCGCAATTGATCGAGCCGTCGCCACTGCTGGGTGAAGAGTTCGGCCGGCGCATCCAGGCCCTGGCCGGTTCGCGTCAGATTGAAAGTTACGGCAAGGCCATCCTGGTGGGCAGCGCAGGCGAGTACGAGCACGGCAATGCGTTCCTGACCAACCCGGCCGCCGATCCGATCCGCGTCGCCCTGGGCGGTGGCAAGTCGTGGGTGCCCTCCACCGGCAAGCGGGGTGGCCCAGGCTCGACCATCGACGTGCCGCTGGCGCACAAGGACGCCCTGTACGTGCGCTCGCACTACGACAGTTTCTCGGTGACCTTCGGCGACGGCCCTTCGCCGGATGAGATCGTCGTGATCTGGGCCTTCGCCACGCGCGGACGCCTGCATGCGCGGTTGGGCGGGCTCAAAGCCGAAGACGTAAAGGGCCTTGACGGTCTGCACTGATAAGCGCGCAGGATCAAGCGGTGCTGGACCCAAACCACAACAAGAAAAGCGGTGAATAGCGATGAAGCAGGAGAAGACCCAAGTTGTCATTGTGGGCGGTGGCCCCAACGGCATTACGGCCGCGCACTATATGGGAATGTACGGTGTCGACTGCGTCGTCCTTGAGCTGGCCGACGGCATCCTGCCTTATCCTCGTGCAGTGGGCATGGACGATGAGGCGTTGCGTGTGCTGCAGGGAATCGGCATCGCCGAGCTGGCGGTGCGCGACATGATCTGTGACGTGCCGCTGCGCTATTACAACGCACGCGGTGTGTGTTTCGCCGAGGTCAAGCCGAGTGCCGCGCAGTACGGCTGGCCGATGCGCAATATCTTCATGCAGCAGTTGCTCGAAGGTACCCTGCGTGAACACCTCGGCCAGCATGCCAGCGTTGAGCTGCGTCAGGGCCACGAATTGCTGGAACTCGAGCAGGATTCCGAGGGTGTGACCCTGCAGGTGCGCGATGCCGAAGGCGAGATCTACCAGCTTCAGGCCGACTATGTGATCGGTGCCGACGGCGGACGCTCCACCGTGCGCAAAAAGCTCGGCATCGAACTGCTTGGGCTGACCCATCCGCGCAAATGGGTGGTGGTCGACACCGCCAACGACACACTTGATGCGCCCTACACAGCGCTGCATGCCGACCCGCAGCGGCCCTTCGTGTGCATCTACCTGCCTTACCAGCAGCGACGCTGGGAATTCATGCTGATGGAGGGCGAGGACGAAGCGAAAATGTGCGAAGAGGCGACGATTCGCAAACTGATCCACGGGCATATCGGCGATGCCGTGAACAACCTCAACATCATCCGTATTCGTGCCTATACCCACCACTCGCGGGTCGCGGCGCGCTTTGTCGAAGGGCGTGTGGCACTGGTGGGCGACGCCGCGCATATCTCCCCGCCGTGGGCCGGGCAGGGTCTCAACTCGGGCCTGCGCGACGTGGCCAACGTGGCCTGGAAACTGGCAGCGATCATCCAGGGCCGCGCGGCGCCGTCGATCCTCGCTACCTACGACCAGGAGCGGCGTGGTCACGCGACCGAACTGGTGGCTCTGGCCGACAACATGGGGGCGGTACTCGGCTTGACTAACCCGCTGATGGCTGGCGTGCGCGACTGGCTGTTCCAGGCGGTGAACAGCGTGGATAACCTGCGCTCGCACTTGCTGGAATTCAAGTTCAAACCCAAGGCCACCATCACCAAGGGCTTGGTTTATCACGAGCGGGCCGAGTTGCGTGAGGACGATCTGGTCGGGCAGTTGTTCATCCAGCCGAACATCGAAGACGACCAGGGCCAGCGGCGGCGCCTGGACGAGGTGCTCGGCAATGGTTATGCCGTGCTGGGGTATCGCGTGAACCCGCGTGAGCATCTCAGTGAGGCGATGGCCGAGTATTGGACGCGTTGGGATACACGTTTCATCCAGGTCAATCGTTCGCGCAGCGGCGTCGGGCGGAACCAGCCGTTGAAAGCCAATGATGCCTTGAGTGTGGAGGATGTGGATAACCGCCTGGGCGAATGGTTCTCCAAGGTGCGCGACTGCATCGTCGTGGTGCGTCCGGACCGCTTCGTCGCCGCCATCACCACGCCTGAGCGGCTTGACGGCGTGCTGCGCAAGCTGGCGGAGCAACTGTCATGAGTGGCGCTGACGAGTTGCTCGACCAACTGCACGAGGCCGGGCATAGCGCCCGGGCCATCGCACCGTTGCCGCCCGAGGCACTGGACAAGCAGCAAGGTTACTCCCTGTTGCGCCAGGGCTTGGCCCAGCGCCTGGCAGGTGGCGAGCGCCTGAGTGGTTGGAAGGTGGCCTTTGCCGGCCGGGCGGCGCAGGCGCGTTTTGGCCTCGACGAATCGGTGTATGGCGCGCTCACGTCGGCCATGGCGGTCGAGCCGGGCAGCGCGGTGTCGTTCGAGCGGCTGATCCAGCCCAAGCTTGAGGTTGAACTGGCGCTGGTGTTCGGGCGGCCCCTGGCGCCAGGCGATTACCCTGACGAGGAGATTCTGGCGGCAATTGCCGAGGTGGCCCCGGCCTTCGAAATCGCCGACTGCCGCTGGCAGGGCTGGGCTTTCGGGCTGGGTGCGTTCCTGGCCGATAACGCCGCCGCAGGGCTTTACTGTGTCGGGCCGCGCGTGTCGTTTGATGCGGTGCGGCATGCGTGCGTGGAGTATCGCCTGGAGCATGACGGCGCATTGCTCGGCAGCGGTGATACCCAGACGCGCGAAGACAACCCTCTGTTCAACCTGTGCTGGCTGGTGCGGCGTCTGTTGGCGGACGGTTATCCCGTGGACGCCGGGCAGGTCGTGTTGTCCGGTGCATTGCTGGCACCGCTGGATATACGACCGGGCGCTTATCGTTTGCGCATGCTTGGCACGGAACTGGCTTTGGATTTCCACCCAGGCCTCGTGCCTGCGCAATCGCCAGCGACTGTTATGGATGACTGAGCCCGCCTTCAGGCCAAAAACAACAATCTGGCCGCCGAGGAATGACGCATATGCTCGCCGAAGTCCGTACCTTCAATGACTCTCAACAGCACGCCGGCTCGATCCAGGGCTGGCAGCAGGTGTATGACCAACTCGGTCGTGGTTGCCTGACCAGCGAACTGTGGCAGTTGTCCGGCGATCGTTTCCAGATCTTCCAGGAGGTGCTGGACAAGCGCGTGGTGCAGCATGGCCGCTCGCCCAAGGGGCGCTTGTGTGCGGCCATGTCACTGGGCAGCCCGCCGGTGGTTCAAGGCCAGCAGGTGAGCGCGCAAAGCGTGGTGCTGTTGCGTGACGGCGAAGAGTTCGTGTTGCATGCGCCGCAAGGCACGCACTTTTTCGCACTCAATGTCGATGCCGTGCGCTTTGCCAAACTGGCCGCCTTCGAACTATCCAACGATCAGCTCAAACGCCTGACCAGCGTGTCTGCGCTCAGCGTGGATGAAACGTTACTGTTGCGCATTCGCCAGCGCATCCACCCGCTGTTTCGTCACTTTTTGGAACATGCAGGCGCTATAAGCCCGGCCTCGGAAAAGATGCTGGAAGACGAATTGCTTGGCGCGTTCCTCGATCTGTTCAGCCATGCCAGCGACGAGGTGCGCTGCCGGCGTGGCAATTTCGCCGTCAGTGCCTACCTGGTCAGGCGCAGCCAGGAATTGATCATTGCCAGCGGCGATACGCCGTTGAGCATTCTTGATCTGTGTGAACAGCTGCACGTCAGTCGCAGGACCCTGCAAAATAGTTTCCAGGCCGTCACCGATATGCGACCGGTCGAATACCTGCGCAATTTGCGACTCAACGCCGTCAGGCGACAGTTGATCGCAACCCCTGCGAGCGAGAAAAACATCGGTGAGATCGCCGTGGCCATGGGTTTTTTTCACCTGAGCCATTTCGCCACGCATTACCGTGAGCTGTTCGGTGAATCGCCGTCCGAAACACGCCGAGCGTCATACTGACACGACAAAGCGCGTGCCAATGCGGGTGGATCTTCAACGTTGCCAGGATGACGCAAGGAAACACACATCGGCGCAAAGTGCATCGCCCACCTGTCACGGCCTTACGCCAGCCCCGGGTCCACGCGCTTGCCGATATCTTTGAGCCGCGCCAGTTGGTCGATCGTCGACGGCGCGTCATCCAGGCAACTGACGAAGGTCCACAAGTAGGTCATCACCGCATAGATATGCCCGGCCTTCACCTCCGGCGCCAAGGCCAATTGGCTGATGGCAACCACGAACAGCAACGCCGCCAGCAAGCCGATGGACAGGAAGGCGACGGCCTCGCGGTCGGACACCCCGATTCGCAATCGCGACAGCACGTGGTAGTGACGGCGCAGGGTGTTGGCGCCGGCTTTTTCCACCAGGCCGATTTCCTTTTCCAGGCGATTGTTCAAGCGTTCATGCAAGCGCTGGTTGCGCCGTGCGAAGCCCGGCATGAGGGTAACGCACAGCAGCAGTGCGAGCAGGCAGGCCAGGCCGACCCAGGGCTCGATCACCAACAGCATGCCCGCTGCGCCGACAACCGACACCAGCGCAGTGGCTATGGTGGGCACATGCTTTTCGAAAAAATCGACGAAATCCCGCGCCAGTACCACTCGCGCCGCCGCCCTGGAGGTGCTGTGGCGTTGCAGGCGCTGGTTGAGAATTACTGGCACCGCGAGGTCGGCATAGATGCGCGTGAACGTGCGCGTATCCACGGCCCGGCGAGCCGCGCCGACCACCCAGAAACCGAGGACTACGGCGGCGTACCACACGGCACTGCCGACATCGCCACGGATGATCGAGTCGACGGCAAACCCGGCGAACAACGGGTAGGCCAGCAGCAAAGCATTCTCCAACGCAACCAGCGACAAGGTGCCGAACAGTTTGCCGGGATAGGCTTTGGCGATCGCCTTGAGGGTCTGGCTGGCGGATTGCTGCCCCAGTCTTTTACTCTCTTCGAGCAGAGTCGGCGGCGTTACGGGCTGCATGGGGCACCTGCGGCGCGCGTAGTTCGCTGATAGATGCCACGGGTGACATCGAGCAAATATCGCGCTTCATCGGTCATCAATAAAAGATCGATCTGTACTTCTTCGATAATGATTTCCACGGTGATCAACATACAAATAGCGGGTGCGATGACCAGCCAGTGGTAATACGACAGCGTCACTAAAGAAACGCCCACGCCGATCAGCCACAACGCCAATACACACCGCGGCGCGTACTTCTGCAGGGGAATCCAGAAACGTTGCAACTTTCTCAATTTAAACGTGTAGAGCGTCAGTGACGCTTCCACTTGTTTAAGGTCGATAGTGTTCCGAGCTGAATGCTGTGTCGGCATAACAGTTATCCACGTAATAACGTTAAACATCAGAGCCAGGCGGCAGGCGATACGGCTATTCGCTGCCCTGGCGCTCCTGGCTTGGCAGCGTTTGGCTGAGCCAGGCGAGATTGACTTCGTTGACTTCCACCCATTCACCCCTGACAGGAATCCCTTCGCAACTCAAGAAAGCAACGCAACGTCCGTGTATGTCCAGTAAGGCAAAGTGGCGATACTTTATTGCTCTCTTGAACAGGCCAATAGAGAGACGCATGCCATCACCTTAGTTGGTATTAATTGTTTATTGGTTGTCAGGCTTGAGTAGTAAACAAGGCGCCGCATGGCCAACTCAGCTCAAACACCGTGCCGCTGTTTATCGCCGTTCGACAGGTCACTGCGCCGCCATGGGCGAGGGCAATTGCCCGCACCACGGCCAGGCCCAGGCCACTGCCGCCCTGGGCACGCGAGCGTGAGCTTTCGCCACGCTGAAACGCATCGAAAATGTGTGGGGCGAATGCTGCGTCGACCCCCGGGCCCTCATCTGTGACCCTCAGGAAGTGGCCTCGCTCGTCACCGCCCAGTTCAATGCTGACGGTGCCCGGTGTGGCGTGTTGGCAAATATTGTCCAGCAGCGCGAGCAAAGCCTGGCAGATGCGATCGGGGTCGCAGTACACCGGGCCCTTGCGCAGGTTTAATTGCAGGGCAAAACCGGCGCTGTTCAGGCTGGGCTCGAACAAGCGCGCTTCAGCCTCCAATGCATCGGCCAGCTCCACCTCCTTGAGCGCCAATTCCAGGTGACCGTTGTCGCCCATGCCCACCACGCGAAGGTCTTCGACCAGGCGGGTCAAGCCTTCGACCTGGCCCAAGAGGCTGTAGAACTGCGCGGTATCCGGCTCGAATACACCCTCGGCCAGTCCCTGCAAGCGACCGCGCAGGATGGTCAGCGGGGTACGTAGTTCATGGGCAATCGCGGCGTTCCAGAAGGCTTGTTCCTCGGCCATGCGTTTCAATCGGTTCGCCATGCTATTGAAGTCATCCACCAGCAGGGCAGCTTCGCCCAGGGAAAGATCAGGCGCCACGGCGCGGGCATCCAGGTCACCGTCGGCCAGCCTGCGCAGGCTCACGGCTACCGAGTTAAGCGGCGTCAGAATACGCTTGGACAACTTGACGGCCACCGCCACGCCGAGGCCCAGGCTGACGCAGGTGATCAAGCCCATCCACACCCATTCCACGCCGCTGGGCAGCCACTCATCCGACTGCATCTCCAACTCCGTCGGCGGCGAAAAGGTCCAGAGCAATGCATAGAAGATGTAGGACCCGACCAGCGCAAGGGCGATCACACACATCACCACGGCCGACATCGACACGATAATCTGCCGGCTCAAACTGTTGGCCACTTTCATGCCTGGCTCCCGAACCGGTAGCCCACGCCACGGATGCTGGCCGGTACGCCGTGCAGGCCAAGGTCTTCGATCTTGCGACGCAACTTGCTGATATGGCTGTCGACGGTCCGCTCCAGGCTGTCGCTCTCCGGCGAGCAGAGCACCAGCAGTTCGGCACGGCTGAACACGCGGCGCGGCGCCTTGGCCAACTGTGCGAGCAACTTGAATTCGGTCACCGTCAGGTGCAATGGTTGTTTTTGCGTGCCGATGTGTACGTTCACCTCATGGCTGTCGATGTCGATTTCAAAGGCGTCGACGCGCAGTACGCGGTGGTCGGCGCCATGGCCTTGATCGCTGCAGCGGCGCAGCACGGCCTGGATCCTGGCGATGACTTCTGCCGGGTTGAAGGGTTTGACGATGTAGTCGTCCGCACCAATGCGCAGGCCCATGAGTTTATCCATGTCCTGGTCGTGTGCAGTCAGCATGATCACCGGGGTGATACCGCGATGACGCAACTCCGCCAGCACCATCCAGCCATCCAGCTTGGGCATCATCACATCGAGCAGCACCAGGTCCGGCTTGAGCAGTTGATGCAGTTCGAGCGCACGACGCCCATCCTGCGCATGGGCGGTACGAAAACCCGCACGCTTGAGGTAGGCCGTGAGGATGTCGGCGATTTCCGGCTCGTCTTCGGCGATCAGCACCAGCGCCTGGTTAGAGAGCGATGCAAGGAGTGGTTCAGTCATGGTTTGCTCGGTGGGTGTACGGTTTTTCAGCAACGGATTGAATAATGCACCGCAAGCATGCACGTTCGGCGAAGGTTTTATGGAGAAATGATGGAGAGGGGAATTGATTTTTCGCGGAACGGGGGAGGGCACTCAGGCGAAGCGGATGCGCTCGGCGTAGGCGCTCTGCAGCATTCGGCGCTGGTAATCGCAGGGCGTCGTACTGACCAGCTTCTTGAAGTCGCGCAGGAAATGCGACTGATCGGAAAAGCCCAGGTCCAGGGCCAGGTCTGAAAACGACACATCGTGCCGGGTGTTCAGGGTTTCCAGCGCCGCCTGGCAGCGAATGATCCGGCAGAACGTCTTGGGCGACAGGCCGGTGTCCTGGCTGAACTGGCGATGAATCGTGCGGCTGGTGTACCCGCTGAGTTCTTCCAGTTGCTGGATACGCAGGTCACCGCGATGTGCAAGCGCCTGTTGGATGACCATGGTCGTGAGTTTCGAGCTTCGGCCGATTAGGCGCGGGGCCAGGTAATCGCTGAACAGCTTTATCTGCTCCTGCAACTGTGGGGCCTGGACGATGCTTTCGAAAATGCGCTGGGCAAACGTCGATACTTCCAGCAGATCCCATTCCTGTTCGGTCAGGTCCTCGGCCACGACGTTGATGAAACCTGGGATAACCCCCGGCGCAAAGCGCACGCCGAAGTAATGGTGACCCTGCAGCAGTTCGACCTGCTGCGCCTCCAGCGGGGTACCACAAATCCTCACACTTGGGCGCGTGGCGTCACAGTCGAAAACGATATCCACGCAGCCGTCCGGCACCGCCAGCAGATCAGCCGAGTGAGCGACATCGAAGGCGTAGAAATGCGAAATCGCCGGGTGCTCGGAAGGCATTACCGAATACCGTGAAGAGTTGAGTACGAACCAGGGTTGTTCGTAAGCGGTTTGCCGCAGCGATGGTGAACACAGGTTGGGCATGGCCGGACCTTGGCGTGGTATATGCGGGAATATTCACGCATTTATCGCGCCAACTCTGCGGGCGGGGACGAACCTTGATGTCCGAAATTTACAATACCGCCATGAAACACTCAATGATACTCGACCTCGATAGCGTGGGAGCAGCGCCTACCGCAGCGACTTCATCTTCAGTCGAGAATAATAATGTCCACTACCACAAAAATTGACTTCATCTATCTGTCCGAGCAGGACATGATTCGCGCGGGCGTAACCGACATGCTTGCCTGTGTGAATACCATGGAAGAGATGTTCGGCCTGCTCTATAGCGGCGACTACCGCATGGCCGGGCCAAACAACGATTCTCACGGCGCGATGGTGGTGTTTCCGAAGGATTCGCCTTTCCCGAACATGCCCAAGCCCACCGCTGACCGCCGCATGATGGCGATGCCGGCCTACCTGGGCGGCAGCTTCTGCACCGCAGGCGTCAAGTGGTATGGCTCCAATATTGCCAACCGCGAAAAAGGCCTGCCACGTTCGATCCTGATGTTCACCCTCAACGATCCCGACACCGGCGCACCGTTGGCGCATATGTCTGCCAACCTGCTGTCGGCCTACCGCACCGGCGCGATTCCCGGCGTGGGCGCGCGCCACTTGGCACGCAAGGACTCGAAGGTGGTCGGCCTGCTCGGCCCCGGCGTGATGGGCAAGACCACGCTCGCCGCATTCATCGCCGTTTGCCCGCAGATCGATACCTTGAAGATCAAGGGCCGTGGCGAGAAAAGCCTGAATGATTTTATTGGCTGGGTGAAGGACACCTACCCACAGGTGACCACGATCACCGTGGTCGACAGCCTCGAAGAAGTGGTCCGTGGTTCCGACCTTGTTACTTATTGTAGCTCCGGTGAGACAGGCGACCCCTCAAACTACCCAATTGTGAAGCGCGAGTGGGTCAAGCCGGGTTGCTTCATGGCCATGCCGGCATCCTGCTCGTTGGACGAGGGGATGGAACGCGCCGACGTGCGCAAGGTGCTGGATAACACCGGCCTCTACGAAGCCTGGTTCGAAGAATTGCCCAAGCCTGCGCACCACTGCGTGCCGGTGATCGGCGTGCGGTTCATGGACATGATCGCCGAAGGCACGATGCAGCCCGAAGAACTCGAAGACATCGGCAAGATCGTCGCCGGTGATGCCCAGGGCCGTCGCAACGATGAAGAGATCATCATCATGTCGGTGGGCGGCATGCCTGTGGAAGACGTGGCCTGGGGCACCGTGGTGTATCGCAATGCCGTGGAAAAAGGCATCGGCGTGAAGCTCAACCTGTGGGAAACCCCCGTCCTGCGCTAAGCCATCCTTTAACCCACTGACGAGACTTACGACATGACCAAAATCATCAAGCTCAAGACCGGCTCACCCTTTGAAGACCAGGCCAGCTATTCGCGCCTGGTAGTGGTGGACAACTGGATCTATGTGTCCAATACCGCCGGGCGCAACCCGCAGACCAAACTGATCCCGGAGGACATCCTCGAGCAGACGCACCAGGTGTTCGCCAACATCGAAACCGCGCTGGCCGCCGTCGATGCAAGCCTGGCCGATGTGGTGTGTTCGCGGGTATTTATCCAGGACCCCAAGGACGTGCCGGCGGTGATGGGCCTGATCGGCGAAAAATTCCGTGGTGTCGACCCGGCCAGTACCGTCACCTGCCCGCCGTTGGGTTCGACGGTTTACAAGGTGGAGCTGGAAGTGACGGCGTATCGCAACGCCTCCAAGGCCCAGGTCGAAGTGATTCGCCTGTCGCAATAACCCGTCCTGCGGCCGCGCCCTCGCGCGGTCGACCTCTATAGTTTTGCGAGTCTTGATCATGGCCCCGACTATTGCGCCCGTGAATACGTCCACCGAATTTCCCTCCACGACCGCCGTCGTCATCATCGGCGGCGGCATCATCGGCTTGACTGCGGCACTGACACTGGCCGAACGCAATATCCCGGTGGTGGTCCTGGAAAAAGGCCGTATCGCCGGCGAGCAGTCTTCACGCAACCTGGGCTGGGTACGCAAGACCAGTCGCCACGCTCACGATATTCCGCTGGCCCTGGCCGCTGACCGCTTATGGGCGCAAATGCCCGAGCGCATCGGTGCGGATGTGGGTTATCGCCAGGAAGGCATCATGTTCGTCGCCCGCAACGAGGCGCAAATGGCGATGCATGACAGTTGGCTCAAATCGGTCGAGCACCTGTCACTGGATTCGCGGTTGCTGAGCAACCGCGAAATCGCACAGAAAGTGCCGGGCGGCGCGGGTGAGTGGGCCGGCGGCATCTACACACCATCCGACGCGCGCGCCGAACCGACCCTGGCCAGCAGCGCGATCGCCAAGGCCGCCATGGCCCTCGGCGTGGTGATCATCGAGCAGTGTGCGGTGCGCACGCTGCAGATGTCCGCCGGCAAGGTCAGCGGGGTGGTCACTGAAAAAGGCGAGATCCGCTGCGACCAGGTGTTACTGGCTGGCGGCATGTGGTCGCGGCGATTCCTGGGCAACCTCGGGGTGTCGTTGCCGACCCTGGCCTTGACCTGTTCGGTGTTGCGCACCCATCCGATGCTGGGCCCCACCGAGATTGCCGTGGGCGCGCCGGACTTTTCGTTTCGCAAGCACAAGGACGGCGGCTTCATCATTACCCAGCGCGGCAAACTGGATGCTTTCCTGACCCTCGATCACCTGTTGCTGGCCAAGCAATATATGCCGCAATTTCGCGCGCAGCGCAGCGTATTGAACGTGTCACTGGGCAAGTATTTCTTCAATGACCTGGCGCTTTCGCGACGTTGGTCGGCCGACAGTGTCAGCCCCTTCGAACGCGTGCGCGTACAGGACCCGGCGGCCAACCCGCGGCTCAATAACGACGCGATGAACAGCCTCAAGGCGGCCTGGCCGGTGTTCGAACAAGCCAGGATTGCTCAGGCCTGGGCGGGCACGATCGATGTGACGCCGGACTCGAACCCGGTGATCGGGCCGGTCGCGCAAATCCCGGGCCTGACCGTGGCCACCGGTTTCTCCGGGCATGGCTTCGGTACCTCGCCGGCGGCCGGCCACTTGGCCGCCGATATGGTCAGTGGGCATACCCCGATCATCGACCCGAGCCCTTATCGGTTTGATCGTTTCTAGGTCGCATGCACCGCGACAGTCCCAGAAAAACGGTGTTTCTCCTTTACTGAGCGGCGGAGCCAGGCAATGTCCCCAGACAGCATTTTTTTCACCAATCGCGCAGGCTTGCGTCTGCATTTTCTACGCTGGGGCAAGCCGGGCGGCGTGCCCTTGGTACTGCTGCATGGTTTGCGTGCTTATGCCCAGACCTGGGAGTCGCTGGTAGAAGCGCTGGGCGATGGCTATTGCATCTATGCCCTGGACCAGCGCGGACGCGGGCTGAGTGACTGGGCACCGGCCGCCAGTTATCACACGCAGTCCTATGTGGAAGACTTGCAGGACTTTGTCGCCTATGTCGGCTTGCAGCGGTTCGTGTTGCTGGGTCACTCGCTGGGGGGCGCCAACGCATTGGAATACGCACGGCAGCACCCGGGGCGCTTGATTGGCCTGATCATCGAAGACATCGGGCCAGGTTCCTCCAGCCAGGGCGACGGTGCGGCGCGCATTCGCCGCGAGATGAACCAGACCCCGTTGCGTTTCGACAACTGGGACGCCGCCCGTGCGTTCTGGCAGGCGTCGCGTCCTGGCTTGTCGGCGCAGGGCCTGGCGTCGCGGCTGGCGCACTCGATGAAGGACAGCGCGGGTGCGATCACCTGGCGCCACGATCAACAAGGCATCGCCGAGGCACGCCTGAGCATTGAGCCTACCGATCTGTGGCCGGCGGTACGCGCCCTGGATTGTCCGACGTTGTTCATTCGCGGTATGCGCTCGGACTTTCTGCCGGCGGCGACGCTGCAAGCCATGCGCGACAGCAATGCGCACGTGCGCACGGCCGAAGTCGCGGACGCCAGCCACTATGTGCATGACGACCAGGGTGGGACGTTCAACCGGCTGGTCACCGCATTTCTTGACAGCCTCGCGATCCCCGGCCGATGAAACCGCGGGCTCGCTTGATTGTGCTGCTCTCATCCCTGACGGCCTTCGGGCCATTTTCGATTGATACTTACCTGCCCAGCTTCCCGCAAATCGCCGAGGACCTGTCGACCAGCACCGCGCAGGTGCAACACACCATCAGCGCGTTTCTCGCCGGGCTGTGCCTGGGCATGTTGTGCTACGGTCCGTTGTCCGACCGCTACGGCCGTCGCCCGTTGCTGCTCGGCAGCCTGGTGCTGTACGCGGCTGCGACCCTGGGTTGCCTGTTTGCCGGTAGCGTCGAGCAACTGATTGCCTGGCGCTTTTTCCAGGCGCTCGGCGGCGCGGGTGCGCTGGTGCTGGCGCGCGCCGTCGCCCGGGACAGGGTAGGCCTGGCGGAGGCAGCCAAAGTGCTGTCGTGGATGCACGTTCTGACGATGATGGCGACACTGGTCGCGCCGATGATCGGCACTTGGCTGGTGTTGATCCAGGGTTGGCGCACGATCTTTGCCACCTTGTTCATCCTGTCCAGCCTGTGCCTGCTGCTGGTGGCCCTGACCCTGAAGGAAAGTCTGCCGGCGCAGGATCGCGGGGCGTCCGTTGGGGCGGCCTTCGCGGCCTACCTGACCATCGCCCGGCAACCCAGGGCGATGGCGCTGATCCTGTGCATGTCCCTGGGGTTTGGCGGCATGTTCGCCTTCATCACTGCTTCGCCTTTTGTGTACGTCGTGTATTTCGGTGTCTCGCCACGGGTGTTCAGCGCGTTGTTCGCCCTGAACATCCTCGGCATCATCCTGGTGACCTTTATCAACGCGCGTTGGGTGGGCCGTTTTGGGCCGCAACGCATGCTCGGCGTGGGGGCGGTGCTGGTGAGCGGGGCAGGGTTGGCGCTGATGCTGGTCGGGTATACCGAATGGGGCGGGCTGACGAGCATCGTGTGTTGCATGGTGCTGTACATGGGCGTGACCGGTTTGATCGGCGCCAATTGCATGGCCAGCCTGATGATGCTGTTTCCGCGCCAGGCCGGTGCGAGCGTGGCGCTGGGGGTTTCGGTGCAATTCGCCACAGGGGCGTTGGCCAGCCTGTGGGTCAGCCATTTGGCTGATGGCAGCGCCTGGCCGATGTGTTGGGTGGTGGGGTGTTGCGGGATGGGCTCGTTGGTCGCTTATTGCGTGACCCTTCGCACGCCTGCCCGGGCGGTTGCCGTGACGGCCGTCGTTAAGCAAACGTGAGCCGCAGTTAAAAAAGCCAGGATATTCAAATGAAAACTACAAAAATAAATCCGATCGATACAACCTCCGTCTATGTGTGTGCAGGCTTGGTTTCGGGTGCAGGTGCCTTGTTATTGAACGTGCTACCTGTGCTGTTTGGCGCGTTTGCCGAGCGTTTCGGGCTCGGCGAGCACCAACTGGGCAACCTGGCCATGGCCATGAACCTGGGGTTTGGCGCATTCGGGCTGGCGTCCCTGCTGTGGATTCACCGGCTCAGTTGGCGAGTCATATCGGCACTGTCGTCGGCGCTGGTGGTGGGCGCGCTCGTGTTTGTGCTGCGCGATCCTTCCTATGAAGCGCTGCTGGCGATCATGGCTCTGGCGGGCGCCGGTACCGGGGCCTTGTACGCCCTGGCGATGACGATCTTCGGTGACAGTTCGCAGCCTGAACGAGCGTTTGGTTTCAAGCTAGGTATCGAGACCGTGCCGGGCGCCTTCCTGCTCATCGTGCTACCCGTGGCGGTGGCGCCGGTGTGGGGCTTTGAAGGCATGCTGATCACCATCGCCATTGCCATGGTGGTGATGGGTATCCTGCCGCTGCCTTGGGTGCCGCGCCGTAGCGAGCGACACCTGGAAGCGTCCGGTACCGCCGTGCGGATTGCCAGCGCCGAGAGTCGCACCATCGTATGGTTGAGCCTGGTGGCCAGCCTGGTTTTCCTGACCGGCATCATGTCGGTGTGGGCGTTCCTGGAGCTTATGGGCAAAAAGACCGGCTTGGCCTCCGACACCATCGGCATGGTGCTGGCGCTGGGTTTTCTGATCAATGCCGGCGGCGGCTTCATCGCCTCGGCGATCGGCTTGAGGGTGGGACGCTTCATGCCGGTGGCCGTGATTATCCTCGCCGAGTTACTGGGTCTGGTGGCACTGGCGCAGTTTTCTTCCCTGACGACCTACGTCGTAGGCGTTATTTGCTTTCTCTTTTCGATCGGCTTCGTGCTGGCTTATACCTTCGGCGTCATGGCTGAGTTCGACCTGTCGGGCAAGCTTGTCGCGCTGGGCGCGCTGTGCCTGTCCCTGGGGGCGGCGTTCGGGCCAGCCATCGGTGGGTTTCTGATCGAGGCATTCGGCTACTCGGCGGTGTTGGTGTTCTCGGGCGCCTGTTCGGTGGCGGTGCTGGTCATCTATGGCGCGGCGGTGTTGAGAGCCCAGTGGGCGTTTCAACGCATGCGGGCTTCGGGTACCGCCGTGATGTCCGGGTTGTGAGCGAGTGAAGAGGGGGAACACCCATGCGTGGTCAAGCGTTGTCGACCTGGAACGAATGTGTGCGCGCGACCTGCGGTCGTTTCGACACGCGCTATGACCATTGCCAGAGCCTTTTCATCGGGGAAATGCAACAGACGCGGGTGGGCACCACGGCGGTCGCCCACATTCGCAGCAATGCCAGTGTGATTGCCAAGGTAGCTCGCTCAAGCGGGCGCAGCTCATCGGCCCGGTGTTTTCTTGTGTTGCAACAGCAGGGCTCGATGGTCATTGAGCTGGGCGACAAGGTGCTTGAACTGCACGCAGGTGACCTGGCTTTGCTGGACTTTTCCGGTGCGGTGAAAATGACCCCCAAGGGGTTGTTCGCCCATGTGTCGATCCCGTTGCCGTGTGAGTTGCTCAAGGGGCTGGACCGTAGCCGCTTCGGCAAGCTGTCGACCACGGGGGTGTGTGGCCAACTGCTTGGCACGCTGGTACGACAGGTCGCTGCGGGTGAGCTGGCCCAATGGTCTTGCCCGCAGGATGGTGATGGTCTGCCAAGGGCGCTGGTTGCCTTGCTGGCCTCGGTGTTGGAGTACCGTGCGAGCGACCATTCGCCTGGGTGGCAGCTGCATGAAGTGCAATCCGTCATCCAGCAGCGGCTTGACTCACCCCGGCTGTCGCCGGCGTCGCTGGCCGAAGAGCTGGGCATCTCCAGCCGCCAGCTCTACAGGTTGTTTGAGGCGAGTGGCGACAGCGTCTGCCGCTATATTCTGCGTGAGCGGCTGTTGAAGGCCGCGCAGGACCTTCGCGATCCCGTTTGCGCACAGCGCTCGATCACCGATATCGGCAGCTATTGGGGCTTTGCTGATTCGTCGCATTTTTCCAAGACGTTCAAGAAGCAGACGGGGCTGACACCCAGTAGCTATCGGCGCCGCGGGCACTGAGCCTGGTTGCGGCGTGGGAGCAGGCTCCCTCGCCACAGATCCGATGTGGTCAATAGCGGATGATCACGGATTTCAGCTCGGTGTAGTCGTCGATAAACGCACTGCCGAATTCACGCCCCATGCCAGACGCCTTCATCCCGCCAAACGGCACGCTCGGGTCGACAAATGTGTGCATGTTGACCCACACCGTACCCGCCTCGATTCGCGGGATCAGGCGCAAGGCCCTGGACAAGTCGTTGGTCCAGATACTGGCTGTGAGGCCGAACGGGCTGTCGTTCATCAAGGTGACCAGTTCTTCTTCATCGTCGAACGCCAGCACGCATACCACTGGGCCGAAGGTTTCCTCATGCAGCAGCGGATCATCCTTGCCGTTGGCGATGATCAGCGTCGGTTCCACGTAGTAACCGGCACGGTCCACTGCACGCGCACCGCATACCACCTGGTTGCTCTGCAGGGCACGGTCGAAAAAGCCGAGGATCTTGTCGAAGTGCGGCTTGTTCGACAGCGGGCCGAACTGAGCATGTTCATCCATAGGCGAGCCTATGACCATCTGCGACAACATCGCCGCCATCTTCTGCGTCACCTGCTCGACGATGGAACGGTGCACGAACAAACGCTCGGGGGCCGCGCACACCTGGCCCTGGTGCACATAGGCCGATTGCACGAAGCGCGCTACGGCGTCATCGACATTGGCATCGGCCAGCAGCGCGGCGGCATTCTTGCCGCCCAGCTCCAGGGTGACGCGGGTCAGGTCGGCGGCCATGGCGGCCTTGCCCACCGCGATGCCGGTGGGCACCGAACCGGTGAACGACACCTTGCGCACGGCCTGGTGTTCGATCAACTGCTGGCCCACCTGGCCGCGCCCGTTGACCACGTTGATCACGCCCGGCGCAATTCCCGCCTCGATCGCCAGTTCCGCCAGGCGCAACAGGGACAGCGGTGTGTATTCGCTGGGTTTGAGCACCACCGTGCAGCCGGTGGTCAGCGCGGCGCCCAGTTTCCACAC
Source organism: Pseudomonas sp. MYb541 (assembly GCF_037479595.1). Lineage (NCBI taxonomy): Bacteria > Pseudomonadati > Pseudomonadota > Gammaproteobacteria > Pseudomonadales > Pseudomonadaceae > Pseudomonas > Pseudomonas sp. MYb541. The sequence goes on from NZ_JBBGYS010000005.1 coordinate 193,933, forward strand.
GCCTATCATCAGCGAGAAGTTCCACGGCACGATGGCCGCTACCACGCCCACGGGCTCGCGCAGGGTGTAGGCGCTGTACTGCTCACCCGCCATGGAAGGGAACGACGGGGTCATTGTCTGGCCGCCGATCTTGGTCGCCCAGCCGGCGAAGTAGCGCAGGAACACCGCGCTCTGGCCCACTTCGATATGCCGCGACAGGTTGATCGATTTTCCGGAACTCAGGGTTTCCAATTGCGCCAGTTCTTCGCCGTTGGCTTCTATCAGATCTGCCAGACGGTTGAGCAGCACGCCGCGCTGGTAGGGGGTGACTTGCGCCCAGGCGCCCTTGAAGGCAGCGGTGGCGCTGTCGACGGCCAGGTTCACATCCTCGGCCTGGGCGTCACGCAGCTGCGCGACGGTCTCGCCGGTTCCGGGATCGACCACGCCGATGCGCTGGGTGGAGGCGCTGGTGTGCGCGACGCCATCGATGAAGTTGGAATGGTCGCGACCCAGGAAGGCAACGACTGAGGGCAGCAGGGCAATGTGCATGGTGGCGCTCCAATGAAGGATTCGTCGCGCCCGGGGGCGCTCGAAAGACCCTTGCATTAAAAACCGATGCACGCGTGGCTGCTTGTTCGAGCCTGCCTGGAAATTGGTTATGCCTGACAGGTTTGGCCGCCGCTGACCTAGGGTTCGCCGAGGTTGTCGAACACCGTTTCGAGCATGCGGTTCAGGCGCTGGATCTGCGCTTCGGTCATACCGGTGAAACTGCGCTTGAACAGGTCACCCGTGGCGACCTGGATACGTTCAATCGCCTCGCGCCCTTGTTCGGTGATGCGCACCTGCGTCACGCGGCCGTCGTCCTCGCAGGGCGCGGTGTCCACCAGGCCGTCTTCCTTCATGCGATACACCGTCTTGGTGATGGTCGAGAGCTTGGCGATGGCGTGGGTGGAAATTTCGGAAATGCTCGATTGGCCGTTCTCCTTGAGAATGAACAACACCCGCCAGCGCGGGATATCCAGGCCGATTTTCTTCAGTGCCTTTTCCATGTACTGGCTGTAGCGACCATGCACCATGGCCAGCCAGTAGAACGGGAAATCCTCTTTGTGAAAGTCTTCACTGCCGGGGTCGTAGCGGCCTGCGTGTTTTTTGGGTGCGCTCATGGTCTGCTCATGTCGGGGCGGCGGCCAATCATAAACTTTTCTCGTGAATTCGGCACGGCTTTTGCCCGGACATCAGCCTGTTTGTGCTGGGGAATTTAGTTGACAATTCACGTAATATTCGGTGAGTGTGAAAAAAAGGAAAGGGCGCATCGGGCGCCCCCATTCCGCATTTCACAGTGAAGGTAACCCGACATGACCCTGGTGATTGAACAGCTTTTCCTTGGCGGCGATGGGCCGACCGTGATGGTCAAGGACACAATTGATCTGGCTGGTCTGCCTACCCGTGCATCGAGCCAGGCCCTTGAGGATGCCGCACCTGCCACGGTCCACGCCGATGTGGTGCAGGCGCTGCTGGAGAAGGGCTGTCGCCTGGTGGGGAAGACCAGCCTGCATGAACTGGCGTTTGGCACCACGGGCATCAATCACTGGACCGGCACTGCGCCCAATCCGCGTTTCCCCGGGCGTATTCCGGGCGGTTCCTCCAGTGGCTCGGCAGCTGCCGTGGCGGCCGGGCTGGCAGATTTTTCCCTGGGAACCGACACCGGCGGCTCTGTGCGCATACCGGCGTGTTGCTGTGGGGTGTTCGGCTTCAAGCCGACGTTCGGGCGGGTCAGCCGCCGTGGCGTAATGCCGGCGCACAGCAGCCTCGACTGCGTCGGTCCGTTTGCCGCGAGCCTGCCGATGCTGGTCACGGCCATGCAGGTGATCGACGCCAGCTTCAAGCCGGTGTCGGCGCCGGACTCGCCGCGCCTGGGTGTCGTGACGGTGCAGGCTGGCGCCGCCGTACAGCGAGTGATCGATGCCGCCATCGCGGTGATCCGTCTACCCGGTGAACGTCTCACGCTGCCCAGCCTCAAGGCGGCCTATGACGCTGGCATGGTGGTAATCAACCGCGAAACGTTCGATGCCTGCGGTCACTTGCTGGAAACCGGCAAGGTGGGCGCCGACATTGCCGCGCGCCTGGCCGCCGCCGGCAATACCACGGCGGCCGCGTTGGCCGAAGCCGAGCGGGTGCGCAGGCAGTTCACGGCCGAAGTCGACGCCGCCTTGCAGCATGTCGATGTGCTGGTACTGCCGACCATGCCTGACTTCCCCTTGACCCTGGCCGAGGCCACTGACACCCAGGCAGTGCTCGGAATGACCGCCTTCGTGCGCCCGTTCAATCTGTCGGGACACCCGGCGCTGAGCATTCCGCTGGCCAGCGCCGAAGGACTTCCGGTGGGCCTGCAACTGGTGGGGGCCAAGGGTGCCGATGAGCAACTGCTGGCCATTGCCGGCCGCCTGCTCGAGCGTCTGTATGCCGGGGGAGAGGTCTGAAATGAACGCAACCATCCCGCGAGCGGACCTGGAGCGACGCCTGCGCCGTTTTGAAATCGAAGCCAGCGCCCGTGCCTGCATGAACCGCTACATGGTGCTGTGTGATGCGCTCGATGCACGCACGCCACTCCTCGAACTGGCCGGTCTGTTCACCCTTGATGCCGTGTGGGAGGGCAAAGGCGCGAAGTACGCCCACAGCTTCGGTGGCTATCGTGGACGCGAAGCGATTACCGCGATGTTCGCTGGTTACATGAAAACCCCGGCGCACTTTGCCCTCAACGTGCACTTCCTCACCAGCGAGCTGATCGAGGTGCAGGACGATACCGTGCTCGGCAGTTGGGTAATGTTGCAGACGTCCACCTTCGCCAGCGGCGCCTCCCACCTTAACGCCGCGCGCCTGAACGTGCGCTTTGCCGAGGAAGACGGGCAGTGGCGCATGGCGCACTTCCAGACCGAAAACCTGTTCAGCCGCCCGGTTGAGGCATGGAACAGCGACGCCGAGTTACCGGTGCCTCGCCAATAGCGCTCACTTCCCCCCCCTCGTTTTGCACGCTCCCGCGACTGCCCGACAAGGGCGGTCGCGCCGTGCGCGTAGTCCCTGGAGATTGCCTTGAAACTGTTCGAATTGTTGACCTTTACCCTGCGTGTTCGCACCGTGCCTCAAGCCTTGCCGCGTCTGGAGCGGAGCTTGCGCGAAGCGGGCGAGGGCGTGCATTTGATGGGCTGCTGGGTGTCGGAAATCGGCCAGCATAATCGCATCGCGGTCCTGCGCGGGTTCGACGATGGCGGGGGGGGGGGGGGGGGGGGGGGCGCGGGGGGGGGGGGGGGTGGGGGGGGGGGGGGGGGGGGGGGTTTTTTTGGTGGGGGGGGGGGGGGGGGGGGGGGGGGCCCC